>JAQGNM010000441.1 GCA_028291845.1 Massilia sp.
CGGCTATTTTCCCGCCTGGATGCAGGAGGCGCCGGCGCTCGACGTCGATCGCGCCGCGCTCGATATGGCGGTCAAGGCCGGCATGCGGGCGCTGCCGGTCAGCCTGCCCGACTGGCCGTACCAGAGCTTGAACACGGTGCTGTTCGCCGAAGCGGCGGCCGCCTTCGAGGCGTGGCAGCTGGACGGGCGCATGGACCAGTTGAAAGTGCAGGTGGCCGACGCCTGGCCGAACCTGCTGCGCCAGGCGCGCTTCCTGTCGGCGGTCGACTTCGTGCAGGCCGACCGCCTGCGGCGCAAGGTGGCCGACGAGATGACGCGCATCTTCAGCGAGGTCGACGTGCTGCTGGTGCCGTCGCTGCGCGACGAGATGCTGACGATTTCGAATTTCACCGGCCATCCCTCTCTGACTTTACGCACCGGCACGGTGGAAGTGACCCAGGCCAGGAGCGACTGGGCGCCGGACCCGGCCAATCCGATGCCGTCGTTTGCGACGCCGCGCAAGGTGCCGCACGGGGTGACCCTGATCGGCCGGTTGTTCGACGAGGGGACGGTGGCGCAGGTGGGGCTGGCGCTGGAACGCTCGGCGCGCGTGGTAAGGGAGCGTCCGCCGGGCTTTTGATAGATGCCGAACAACAAAACTGTCAATAGAGCACTTTTACTAGCCACGATGGAAATACGGCAATGTTATAGAAATTGATTGAACTGGCATGGAAAAGCAGCCTTCATCGGCATTTTGATAATGGTTGGAACATTGATAATTGATAAATCAGAATTTATCTTTTTTCAAGGAGTATCCATGGAACTGCAATCTGCCATCGCACCAAGCCCGTCCAGCGCCTCGCCCATCCTCGCCGGCAAGCTGTTAGGTGAACAACATGCGGTCGAGCGTCTGCCCTTTGTCATCAAGCGGGTCGAAACCGCCGAAGACATGCGCAAGGCGGTGCAGGTGCGCCACGCGGCGTATGCACGCCACGTGCCGTCGTTTGCGGCGACCTTGGTCGAGCCGGAAGAGTGCGACTATGACGACAATAGCATCGTCCTGCTGGCAGAATCGAAACTGGACGGCTCGCCGCTGGGCAGCACCCGCATCCAGACCAATCTGTACGGCCGCCTGCACGTCGAGGATTCGATCGCCTTGCCCGACTGGCTGCAAGGCAAACGCCTGGCCGAGGTCACCCGGCTCGGCATCGACGAGGGCCGGGTCGGCCGCATCGTCAAGATCGCCCTGATCAAGGCCTGCTTCGAATATTGCGAAAACCACCAGATCGAACACGCCGTCGTCACCGGCCGCGCGCCGATCGACCGCCAGTACGAACAATTGATGTTCCGCGATGTGTTCGAAGACAAGGCGTATGTGCCGCTGCACCATGTCGGCAATATTGCGCACCGCGTGATGGCGTTTGAAATCGCCACCGGGGAAGCGCGCTGGAGCGCGGCGAATCACCCGCTGTTGAAATTTTTCAAGCACACCCGTCATCCGGATATCGACATCGGCCGCAAGTCCGGTACCCGCCTGGTACGGACCCACGTAGCCGATTTCGTCCCCGACGTCGCGCGGCTGCGGGCGCGCGCCCTTGCCGGCATCTGAGGCGAATCGGAATGATTCGGTACTTGCCTGCATGCTAATAGGTTCTGGTGAAAAGCGTTATCTTGCAAGTAATAATAAACGGCGCCTGATGGCGCCGTTTATTATTCTTCTCGCAAAATGCTTGTCGATTGCTTATCGGCTGTCGGCACAGGTATCGCTGTTTCATTGGGCAAAAACACGGTCGATGCGGCCGCTCGCCGGGCAAGTGTGCCGGACGGTTGAGAAATAAGTTCTCAAGGCAAATGTTGCATACGATCACTTTCTGCCTGTATGCTGATGACTTGACGCAAAGTGCGTTTTAACGCACTCGTCCAGACCACTGATATCTGTCAATGCAAAAGCCGCCGCTCACGTCACGCGTTCCACTGCTTCTGCTCGCCCAGCGATGGCTCGACGCGGCGCTGGGCCTGTTCTCGTTTTACCTCGTGCCATTAGGCATAGTGCTGCTGTCGCTGATCGCTTTGTTCTACGGCCAAAGCCAGTACGCCGCCACCGACGATGTGCCCCTGGTGATGCGCGTCGTAAAGCAGGGAAACATCGCGCTGACCCCTGACAGCGCCCTGATGGCGCTGCAGCGCAGCGCGCCGGTGGCGGGGTATGACACCAAGCTTAGCGAGGCGCCGGTGTGGTTTGATTTCCACACTTTGCCTTTGCACGGACGCGAGTTTGTCATCGAATTTCCTTCCCGCCACGCGCTGGACATAGCGTGTTGGGATGCTGACAATTTACAATTGCTCGGGCACGCCAACCGCACCGCCGGGCAGCAGGCGTTAGCGGCGGCGAAGGCCGGTTTTGTGCTCAAAATGTCACAAATCCCGCCGCACATCCTGTGCCGCTCGGCGTTTATCGGGCCGGCTCGCCTGAGCGCGCTGCAGTGGCCGGATACCCAGTTCGACCTGTCGACCGAACATTATCACCGCAAGTCGGGTCTGCTCGACGGCGGCATGATCGTGCTGGCGCTGTTCGTGCTGATCACCGCCGCCATCAACCGGCAGCGCCTGTACGTGCTGTTTGCCGCCTGGCTGATCCTCAACCTGCGGGTGGGGGCGCTGTCGGCAGGCTGGGATATCCAGTGGCTCGGGCAGGTGGTGCCGGAACAGTGGCTGCTGCTCAGCCGCCCCGTCACCATCACCCTGCACGGCATGTGCACCTTGACCCTGTATCAAACTTTGTTGCAGGAGAACTTTCGCCACACCCGCTATCGTCTGGCCATGCGCTTCATGCAATGGTGCTGCCTGCCCTTGCTGGTGGCGGCGGTGACCTTGCCGTACGGGGTCTTCCTGCCGATCCTGTGGGCGATCCTGGTGCTGGGATGCTCGGTCACCACGCTGGGCCTGATCAACATCATGTTCAAGGCGCGTACGCGCGCGGCGTCGTGGATCGCCGCCTCGTTTTCCGTCACCTTCGTCGCCTCCCTGTGCGAGGTGATCGCTGCCGCCTTCGGCATCCGCGAGCTGACCGGCGTGATCAATTCGGTGACGGCGGCGCTGGCTTCGAGCCTGCTGGCGGCGTTGGCCGTGGCCGAGCAGATGCGGGCGGAAATCGAGCAGCGCATCGATGCCCAGGCCGAACTCGAACACACCTACAGCGCCATGCCGGTCGGCCTGTTCACGCTCGACATGTACGGCCATTTCCTCAGCGCCAACCCGGCCCTGCAAAAAATGCTGGGTGCGCAGGTCATGCTCACGCGCACCCGCTGGGTGCAGTTTTTCGAGGAATCGGTGTGGAGCCAGCTGCGCGACATGGTGCACGAGGCCGGCGACACCGAACTGGAAATCTGCGACCGCGGCGGCCAGCGCCGCTTCATGGTGCGGGCGATTCTCGCGCGCGGCCGTATCGAAGGGGTGCTGCAGGACGTAACGGAGCAGACCAAGGCCACCGAGCAGTTGCGCTTCATGGCCAACAACGATCCGCTGACCAAGGTGTTCAACCGCCGCGGCATCGAAAAAATGTTCGCCAGCGCCACCGGCGCCGGCGCCGGCGGCAAACCAGTGGCGCTGGCCTACATCGACCTTGACCGCTTCAAATTGATCAACGACCTGTTCGGCCATTCGGCGGGCGACGAAGTGTTAAAACAGGTGTGCGAGCGGATGGCCACCATGCTGGCCGGCGGCCAGCAGATCGGCCGCGTCGGCGGCGACGAATTCGTCATCGTCATGCCCGACACCTCGATCCCGCTGGCCGCCCTGATCTGCCGCGGCATCGTCGAGCGCATCGGCAACACGCCGTTCCGCGTCGGCGACAAGGCCTTCACGGTGCGCGGTTCGGTCGGCCTGATCGAAGTCTCGGCCGGGATGCAGATGAAGGATGCCGTCTCGACCGCCGACCGCGCCTGCCGCGAAGCCAAGAGCGGCCGCCGCGACGGCCTGGTGGTGTACGAACGCGACGCCTCGGCCTTCGTCGAACGCGAAGCCGAGCTGAACCTGGTGGCGCGCCTGGCCTCGCCGAACGCCACCGAAGGCATGTTCCTTGAGATGCAGCCGATCATGTCGCTCAAGTCGCCCCACGAATCGCTCAATTTCGAGGTGCTGTTGCGCATGCGCGAAGCGGACGGCAAGGTGATGACGGCCGGCCCGATCATCGCCGCCGCCGAGAAGAGCGGACGCGCCGGCGTGATCGACCGCTGGGTGCTGGCCACCACCCTGGCGTGGATCTCGGCGAACCTGGCGAATTTGCCGAATACGCGCTTTGTCTGCATGAACCTGTCGGGCGCCTCGCTCAACGACGAGCGCTTCGTGCAGGACACCATCGACATCCTGGGGCGCCACGTGCACGTGGCCAGCCGCCTGTGCATGGAAATCACCGAAAGTGTCGCCCTGCACGACCTGGACAACACGCGCCGCTTCATCGACCAGGTGCGCGCGTTCGGCGTCAAGGTGGCGCTCGACGACTTCGGCGCCGGCTATACCTCGTTCTCGTACCTGAAAGAGCTGCCCGCCGACGTGCTGAAAATCGATGGCAATTTCATCGTCAACATCAACGACCACCCGGCCAACGTGGCCATCGTCGAGGCCATCGTCAACCTGGCTGTCAACCTGGGCATGAAGACCATCGCCGAATGGGCCGAGGACACGGCGACGGTGCGCACGCTGGCCGAGATCGGGGTCGATTACGTGCAGGGTTTTGCGGTGTCGCGTTCGCAATCACCTGAAAAAATGCTCAGCGCGGCGTCATCCGCCAGTTTTATTCAGAACGAGGAATTGGCGCTGCTGGTCAGGACGCTGGGAGCGGAAGCGACCCAGCCGTCGACGGCGGCGCCGGTGTCACGGGTGCACGACCTGCATTAAGCAGCCAGCACCGAGCGGCAAGCGGCGGCCAGTCGGCGCGGCCGGCAGGCGTTTTCATACGAGCAGGCGCGTTCAGTTCAGGCCGGCCACACGCTGCTGGCGCGCCTCGTCGAGCACCTGCAAACTGGTGCGCGCAGCGCGCAAGGTGGCGGCGTCGCGGTCGAGCATCTTGCTGCGCGGGCGCGGATCGATGAAATTGTCGTGCGTTACCGGCTCCGCCGTCAGGACCACGCGCTGCACGCCGGGGCGCACGAGCTTCGCCGGCGGCGCCGCCGGCACTGCCGCTTCCTGCGTCCCCGGCGCGGTGTTCATCGCCGCCGGCACCAGCACTTTGGACACCCCGCTGCCGCACTGGTGGTCGGTGATGGTCACGCGGCCGTCGGCGTCGACGCACTTGACGATATCGCCGCCGGCGAAGGCGGGCGCGGCGAACGCGGTGGCGCCGGCGAGCAGGGCGGTCAAGAGGGAACGGGCAGGGGACATGGCAAACTCCGGAATCAAGATCAACGAATAATATGGATATGATATTAGTTGTTATTCGTTCGACATCACAGAGCCGCTGGATTGTCGTGCTGTAGGAGATCTCTTGCACGCGCCCTGATTAATACCAAAAGTCAAGAAAAAAAACCGCCCGCATGTCAGGTTCGCAGCGGGCGTGGTAATCATGCTGCAAGCTTCGCCGCTCATCGAACATTCGCTTTTATTTTCCGCCGGGCGACATTACCATGGAGAGCGCCGCCCAATTCCTGCTGCAAACCGCGTTCTCCGCCATGCGCCCGTTCAAAGCGCCCAAGCCGGCGGAGACCGTCAGCGTCCTCACCGACCACGTTTAACGCACCAGGAATCCTATGCACACACCCGATTTCAAGGAGCAGCCGCGCATCGCCGCCTTGTGCGCGCTGGGCATGCTCGACACGCCGCCCGAGCCGCGCTTCGACAAGTTCACGGCGCTGGCCAGCGCCGCCTTCGGCGTGCCGATCGCGCTGGTGTCGCTGGTCGATCGCCAGCGCCAGTGGTTCAAATCGCGGCACGGCTTGCAGGCGCTGGAAACGCCCCGATCGGTCGCCTTTTGCAGCCACGCGATCGAAGGCGTCGACACCTTCGTCATCGAAGACGCCGCGCGCGACGCCCGCTTTGCCGGCAATCCGCTGGTCACCGGCAGTCCCGGTATCCGCTTCTATGCCGGCCATCCGCTGCGCACCCATGATGGCCACGCGGTCGGCACCCTGTGCATCATCGATACCATCCCGCGCCAGCTGACGGCGGCGCAACTGGCGATGCTGCAATCGCTGGCCGGCATGGTCGAAGCCGAACTCAATCGCGACGCCGTGGTGCGGGCACGCCGCACGGCGGAAAACGCCTTGCACGAATTGAACGCCGCCCTGGAAGCGCGGCTTGCCCAGCGCACCATCGCGCTGGAAGAAAAGAACGAAGCGCTCAATCGGGAAATCCGCCAGCGTGCCAATGTCGAAGCGAGCCTGCGCCGCAGCGAAGAGCGGGTACGCGGCATGATCGAATCGTCGTGTTCCGCCTTCGTCGCGCTCGACGCGGCCGCCCGCATCGTCGAGTGGAACACGGCGGCCGAGCACATGTTCGGCTGGTCGCGCGCCGAGGTGCTGGGGCGGCCGTGGTCGTCGATCATGGTCGATGCGGCGCCGCCCGATCCCAAAGGCGGCGCGAACGTGCGCATGTGCGCCCGCACCAGCACCGGCCGCGCCATCACTGTCGAGATGATCGTGAACAGTTACGCCACCGACGGCGGCCAGTACCTGGGCGCCTTTATCAACGACGTCGGCGCGCTGTACGAAGCGCAGGAGAAACTGAGAAACAGCGAGCAGATGCTGCGTTCGATCGCGGAAAACCTGCCCACCCTGATCGGCCAGGTCGACCGCCAGGGACGCTTCGTCTATCTCAATTCGCGGGCGCTCAATTTCTATGGCCGGCCGGCCGGCCAGATGCTCGGGCAGACCATGCGCTCGGCATGCAGCGAAGCCGATTACGCCAAGATCGAAGGCTACGTCGACACGGCGGCGGGCGGGCGCCACGTCTCCTTCGAGAGCGACATCGTCATCGACAAGCGGCAGTTCCACTACCACGCCGCTTTCGTGCCGCAGCGCGACGCCCACGGCAATCCGGACGGCTTTTTCGCCATGGCGTTCGACATCACCGCGCGCCGGCAGAGCGAGATCGCCCAGCGCGACAGCGAGGAGCGCCTGCGCACCATCACCGACAACGTGCCGGTGCTGATCTCCTATCTCGACAGCGATCTGCGCTATCAGTTCGCCAACGCCATGTACAAGGACTGGCTGGGCGTGGAAAGCACGCAGATGATCGGCCGCACCGTGATCGAGGTGTTCGGCCGCGACTACTACGACGAGCGCGCCCACAGCATTGCGCGCGCCATGAGCGGCCACATGTCGAGCGTGGAAGTGGAGGTGGTGCGCAAGGGGCACGAGCGCATCCTCAACACCACCTACATGCCGCATCACCGCGACGGCCGGGTGGCCGGCGTCTACGTGTTGGCCACCGACGCTACCGCCGCCCGCGTGCACGAGCGAAAACTGCTGGCGCTGGCCAATGCCGACCCGCTGACCAACCTGCCGAACCGCCGCATGTACGAGTTCCACCTCGCCAAGGCGCTGGCGCTGTCGAAACGCCAGAACACCAGGCTGGCCCTGATGTACCTCGACCTGGACAATTTCAAGCGCATCAACGACACCCACGGCCATGGCGCCGGCGACGCCGTGCTGGTCGAATTCGGCAAGCGGGTCGGCGCCACCCTGCGCGAGACCGACCTGCTGGCGCGCCTGGCGGGCGACGAGTTCACGGTGGTGCTGGAGGCGGTCGACAGCCTGGAAAACTGCCAAACCATCGCCCACAAGATCCAGCAGGCGCTGCATCAGCCGTATCATTTCGACGGCCGCAGCCTGCAGATTGCAGCCAGCATCGGCATCGCCCTGGCCGACAGCGAGGCCACCATCGCCACGCTCTCCAGCCAGGCCGATCAAGCCCTTTACATGGCCAAGAGAAAAGGCAAGAACCGTTTCGCCATCGTCGAAGACGGCGCCGAACCGCTGGTGCCTTAGAGCACAGTTTCGCTGTTGTCGACCTTGCCGGCCGGCGTCACCGGCTGCGCGGGGGCGGTCGGCGCGTCCCCGATCAGCTTGTTGAGGAAGGGGATCAACAGCACCAGCGCCACGCCGACGGCGACGCTGCCCCAGCCCAGAGCGGAAAACAGCGCGGCGTAGCCGGCATTGGTGGTGAGAGGCGAGCCGGCGCCAGGGTCCGGCACCATGCTGGAAAAGTCGCCGGCGAACAGCGACGCCACCCCGGTCACCAGCATCCACGCGCCCATCATCGAACCCTGGTACTGGCGCGGCGCCAGCCGGCCGATCATGGCGTAGCCGATCGGCGAAATGAGCAATTCGCCCACGCTCTGAAACACGTACGACAAAAACAGCCAGACAAAGGCCGACTGGCCACTGCTCGGGTCGGCCAGGCGAATGCCGACCGGCAGGCAGAGAAAGCCGATACCCATCAGGATCACCGCGCCGGCAAATTGTTTCGGGATATCGATCTTCCAGCCCTTTTCGCGCAGGCGGGCGAACCACGCCGCCAGCAGCGGACCGCCAAGCACGATCACCATGCAGTTGATGTTCTGGATCCACTGCGGCTGCACCTCGTAGCCCATGACCACGCGGTTGACGTTGTGCTCGGCAAAAATCTGCAGGCCGTTCGGCGCCATCTGGTACAGCGCCCAAAAGGTGAGCGAACCGATCGCCAGAATCAGGTAGGCAAACATGTTCTTGCGCTCGCGCCGGTCGGGATGGCGCAGCGCCAGGACGCCAATAACGGCGAACACAAACGCGGAAAAGCCCTTGACCAGGGCGCCGGTCGACACCGGGTGCATCAGCAGCGCCCACACCGACGGCACGATCAGCACCACGATGGCCGCGCCCGCCAGCAAACGCAGGCGCCACTGGCGCGGCGTCGCCGTCATCAATGGCGTGCTGATATCGGCCAGGGTTTTCCAGTTCAATACAGTAAGGGCGATGGCGACGACGTTGCCGGCGGCGGCGAAGATGAACAGGGCGTTGTAGTTTTCCGTCGCCTGGAAAATGCCGGCGCCCGTGAAACCGACAAAAAAGCCGATGTTCATGCCGGCGTAATTCCACAGGAAGGCCGATTCGCGGCGATTGTCGGCAGGGGTGAAGCGCTGGGTGAGCATCATGTTGACGCAGGTGACGTTCAAGCCGCTGCCGGTGAGGAAGAAGGCCAGGCCGGCGTACAGCATCGCATTCGAGCCCAGTGAAATCAGCAGGCATCCGATGATCTGCAGCAGCATGCCGACCACGAACAGATTGCGGTTCGATAGAAAGCGCCCACCCAGGTAGCCGCCGAACAGGTGCAAGCCATAGTTGAAAGCGCCGAACACGCCCATCATCAGGGCGGCGTCCTTGACCGGGAAGTGCAGGTGCTTGGTGGCGTACAGCACCAGCGAGGAGTACAGCACGGCAAAGGCCAGCGTGCAGAAAATCTGGATCAAGAACAGGGTGGCCGTGCCCGGCGCGGCATTGGCGAGGCGGCGTTGAAGGAAGGACAAACGATTCTCCTGGAAGAAATTGGTACGGGCTGTTCTGCAAACCCCGGCAATTTTACGGCGGATTTGCGAGCTGGCCTAATCCGTGGCCGAACCATGCGAACGTCAATACGCGCGTGGGTACTTCGTCCGGGGCCGACGCGACAGCGCCGGGCTTTGCTGATAGTCTTGCCGGCCGCGCCATCGGCAAGATGGTGCAGCTGGGGGCGACCACATGAATAAGGAGAGATGGCAGATGGCGATTCGCGTTGCAGATATCCAGGACCTGCCGGCACTGGCGGCGCTGGAGGAGGCCAGTTTCGTGTGCGACGGCGTCGACCGGCGCGCCATGGCGGGATTTTTGCGCAGCCTTGCCGCCGTGGTGCTGCTCGACGAAGCGCAGGGGGTACTGCGCGGGCACCTGATCTTGCGCTTCAACAGCGGCCACCGCATCGCCCGTGTCTACTCGATCGCCGTCGCCGAAGCCGCCAAAGGGCAGGGCATCGGGCGCGCGCTGGTCCAGTGCGCCGAGGAAGTGGCGTGCCGGCGCGGCAGCGAGCGGGTGCGGCTGGAAATCAGCGTCGACAATCTTGCCTCGCAGGCGCTGTTTCGCGCCTGCGGCTACGCGGTGTTCGGACACTACGAAGATTATTACGAGGACGGCGGCGACGCGCTGCGGCTGGAGAAGCGGATTTCTAATTAGACATATGCATGCATTAATTGTTGCCTGCGATTTGCCGCTCCGCTAACATCGCCGGGCCCCCCATTGACGCCTCGTAAAGGACCCGAACTTGAAGCTCACACCGCAACTGCGCGCCGGCGTTCTCGCCATCGTCTGCGCCCTGGCCATTCCCGCCTTCGCTGCCGAACCGGCCTGGGTCACCAAAAGCAACGGCAACGCCCAATTGCTGCTCAAGGTGATGGCAAAGTATTCGCCGGAGAGCGCCAGCTCGCTGGGCGTGGACGGTTTCGACGAGCAGATCACCGATTATTCGCGCGACCTGTTCGAGGCGCAAAACCGCGACCTGCGCGCGGCGATCGCGGAAATGGAGCGGCGCCGCAAGCTGGAAGCCGATCCGAAAGTGCGCCAGGATCTCGACATTCTGATCAGCAGCGCCAGCGACCAGCTGCGCTCGAGCGCCCTGCAGCGCAAATATTTCTTTCCGTTTAACGATGTGACCCAGACCATCTACAGCGTGCTCAACCAGACACTCGATCCGCGCATTCCGAAAGCGCGCCAGGCGACCTTGCTGGCGCGGCTGCAGAAATACGCCGGCCAGGCGCCTGGCTACCGGCCGGCCACCATCCTCGCCAACGAGCGCTTGCAGGAGCGTTTGAAAGCGCAGAAAAACCTGCTGGGGCCGTACAAGGATGAAGTCGAGCAGTCGCTCAACAATGCGCCGACATTGATCGCCGGTATGAAACAATTGCTGGCCAAGAGCGACATCAAGGGCTGGGAGCCGGTGTTCGCCGCCTTGGAAAAGCAGTTGACTGCCTATAACGAGTCGGTGCGCGCGCAAATCCTGCCGCGCGCGCGCCTGGATCACCGCTTGCCGCCGGAAGTGTACGCCGACAATCTGCGCCAGTTCGGCGTCGACATCGCTCCGCTGGAACTGAAGGCGCGCGCGTTGACCTCGTTCTCGGTAATCCGCAACCAGATGAATATCACCGCCGGCCTGATCGCCCGAGAACGCAAGCTGCCGCAGGCCGACTACCGCTTCGTGATGGCGGAATTGATAAAGCAGCAGATCC
>JAQGNM010000113.1 GCA_028291845.1 Massilia sp.
ACGCCGGCGCCGCAGGCTGCGCCCGAGGGCGCCGATGCGTCGCGCGTGCCGCTGGTGCGGGTGCGCGCCGACATTCTCGACCGCCTGGTCAACCAGGCCGGCGAAGTGTCGATCACCCGCTCGAAGCTGGAAAACCAGGTCGCCACATTAAAGACGTCGCTGGCCGATTTTTCGGACAACCTGGCGCGTCTGTCGCGCCAGTTGCGCGAGGTGGAGATGCAGGCCGAGTCGCAGATCGCCTCGCGCATGTCGATTTCCAGCGAGCGCGAGTTCGACCCGCTCGAATTCGACCGTTTTACGCGCCTGCAGGAATTGACGCGGATGATGGCCGAAAGCGTGGGCGACGTCGCCTCTTTTCACGACAGCTTGAGCCGCACGGTCGACGCCGCCAGCGCCGACCTGGTGCAGCAAAGCCGCCTGACGCGCGACTTGCAGCGCGACCTGATGCGGGTGCGGATGGTGCCCTTCGCCAGCCTGTCCGAGCGCCTGTTCCGGGTGGCCCGCCAGAGCGCCAAGGAACTCGACAAGCGGGTCAATCTCGATATCCGCGGCAGCGCCGTGGAAATCGACCGCAGCGTGCTGGAACAAATGGCGGCGCCGTTCGAGCATTTGCTGAGAAATGCGATCGTTCACGGCATCGAGCCGCGCCAGCTGCGCGGCGCCGCCGGCAAGGCGGAAACGGGCGAACTGTTGCTGCAGGTGAGCCAGCAGGGTAACGAGGTGGTGATCCAGATCAGCGACGACGGCGCCGGCCTCGATTTCGACAAGATCCGCGCCAAGGCGAGAAAGGTCGGTTTGCTGAGCGAAGGCGCCGTGATTTCCGACCTCGAGGCGGCCGAGCTGATTTTCGAACCCGGTTTCAGCACCGCCGACAGCCTGTCGGAGCTGGCCGGACGCGGCGTCGGCATGGACGTGGTGCGCGCGGAGGCGCAGGCCCTGGGCGGGCGCGTCGCCATCGAATCGACAGCGGGCCGCGGCGCGCGCTTCACCATTCACCTGCCCTTGACGCTGGCCGTCACGCAGGTGGTGCTCACCGCCAGCGCCGGCACCACGTATGCCTTGCCGTCGATTCTGGTCGAGCAGGTGCTGCAGATGAAAGAGGGCGCCTTGATGGAAGCGCAGGCGGCCGGCTTCGTGCGCCACCAGGGCCAGAAAATCGCCTTGCATTACCTGCCGGCGCTGCTGGGCGACGCCGGCGCGCGGCCGCTGCCGCAGCGTTCGTCGCCGGTGCTGATTTTAAAGAGCGGCGGCGAGCGCCTGGCGGTGCAGGTCGATGAAGTGGTCGGCAACCGCGAGGTGGTCATCAAGAACATCGGCCCGCAACTGTCGCGCATGATCGGCATTTCCGGCGCCACCGTGCTCGGCTCGGGCGAGATCGTATTGATCCTCAACCCGGTGGCGCTGATGCTGCACGGGGCCGGACGCCAGCATGCCATCGCCGCCGCCAGCGAGGTGTTGCCGGTGCCGGCGCCGGCAAGAGAGGCGGTGGTCATGGTGGTCGACGATTCGCTGACGGTGCGCAAAGTCACCCAGCGCCTGCTCGAGCGTGAAGGCTACCGGGTGATTCTGGCCAAGGATGGCGTCGACGCCCTCGAGCACCTGCAGGAGACCATTCCCGACCTGATGCTGGTCGATATCGAAATGCCGCGCATGGATGGTTTTGATTTGACCCGCAATATCCGCGGCAACGACAGCACGCAGGCGGTACCGATCATCATGATCACCTCGCGCACCGCCGATAAGCACCGCAACTACGCGCTCGGCCTGGGCGTGAACGCGTATTTCGGCAAGCCGTTTCAGGAAGATATGCTGCTGGCGGCGATTGCCGGTTTGCTCGATCGCGCCATGCCGGCGCCGCATTGAACATCGGCAGCCGTCATCGACAGCCATCTCGACAGGCATCGGTGATGCGCCGCTTCAGTGGCATCTTCTGCAGTTCGAGCTTCATGCTGCTCCAGACGCCGCGCAGCTTGACGCCGGTAACGCTGTCGTAATCGTCGCACGGCGAGTCGGCTGTCTCAAAGCAAGGGCAACGATTCAGGCCGATACCGCAGTGCATCCACCACCAGGTTCATCGCCCGCGACGGTTGCTTGCGGCTGGCGTAGTACACGTGCATGCCCGGCACGGCGGGGTACCAGTCTTCCAGCACGCAGCGCAGGCGGCCCGCGGCCACGTGGGCGTCGACCAGGTCCGACGGCACGTATGCCAGTCCCTGGCCGGCCAGTGCCGCATCGAGCATCTCGTACGCACCGTTGAAGGCCAGTTGTCCCTCGACGCGCACCTGCATCGCGCGCCCATCCTTGTTCAGCTCCCAGGCGTAGAACGCGCCGTGCGTCGGCAGGCGCAGGTTGATGCAGTTATGCATGATCAGGTCCTGCGGCGTGGCAGGCGCCGTGCGCTTGTCCAGATAGGCCGGCGCGCCGACGATGGCCATATGCAGGTCCGGGCCGATGCGCGCGGCGATCATGTCCTTGGCCACCTGGTCGCCATGACGCACACCGATGTCGTAGCGTCCGGCGACGATATCGGCCAGCCCATAATCGTTGACGATCTCGACCTTGATGTCCGGGTAGTCCGGCAGGAATGGGGCGAGCCGCGGCAGCAGGATGGTGCGGGTGGCGTAATCGGTGGAGGTGATGCGGATGGTGCCGGCTGGCTTGTCGCGAAACTCGCTCACGGCAGCCAGTTCGGCATCGATGTCGTCGAAGCAGGCGGGGATCGTCTGCAGCAGGCGCATGCCCGCTTCGGTGGGCGCCACGCTGCGCGTGGTGCGCGTGAGCAGGCGTACGCCCAGGCGCGCCTCCAGCGTGCGCACGCTGTGGCTCAGGGCCGACTGCGACATGCCCAGCTGCGCTGCCGCCCGTGTAAAGCTCTTTTCCCGGGCGACAGCGATGAAGAGCAGCAGATCGTTGAAGTTGTTTTCGCGCGCCATTCATGCACCGGTTTCATTTGTACGCGATGAGTATAGGCATATCGCGAAACGAGGATACGAATTCCTGCGCCAACCGGACTTGTCACAGTGACTGCGACGGTCCATTCCATTCATGACTGATTTTCATGGGAGCGTGCCGATTTAAGCGGCTAGTCGCACGATTAAAGCGTGTTTATATTTACATATCACTCATCGACAAGGCGCTCCATGCGACCACCATCCCATTTTGCCCACGCGCTCGCAACAACAGTGCTCGGCATCGCCATCACTGGCTGTGCACCTATGGAAAGGCAATCTCCCATGCAAAATCAGTTCAGCCTGCCCCAGCCTCCGACGCTGGCCGACTTCGGCGCCGTCTCCCCGGCACTGGCCCATTACACCACCGACATCCTGCTGGGCGAGCTGTGGAACCGCCCGCAGCTCTCGAAGCGCGGTCGCAGCATCGTCACGCTGTCGGTGCTCATCGCGCGCCATCAGCTGATCGAGTTGCCGACCTATTTAAAGCTGGCGCTCGACAACGGCGTCACCGCCGCCGAGATATCGGAAATCATCACGCACCTGGCCTTCTATTCGGGTTGGGCGAATGCCAGCGGCGCCGTGGCCGCAGCGCGCGATGTGTTCGCGCAGCGCGGCATCACAGCCAGCCAGCTGCCGCCCGTCAAGCCAGTCCCGCTGCCGCTTGACGAAGCGAGCGAAGCGGCCCGCAAGAAATTCGTGGGCGACAATTTCGGCGCGGTGGCGCCAGGTGTCGCGCAGTTCACCACCGGGTTACTGTTTCGTGAGCTGTGGCTGCGGCCCGGCCTGGCGCCGCGCGAGCGCAGCCTGGTCACCATCAGCGCGCTGGTCGCCACCGGCCAGGTGGCGCAATTGGGATCGCACCTGAACCGGGCGATGGACAACGGCCTCACGCAAACCGAGGCGTCCGAAGCACTGACGCAGCTGGCCTTTCACGCCGGCTGGCCGAACGTGTTCACGGCGCTGCCGGTCGTCAAAGACGTATTCGACAAGCGCGCGGCGCACTAATGCCGTGAAATTCACCACTCCCGCCACCACCAATCCGATCGACCGCCTGCGCGTCGTCGGCCACGCCATCGACCGCGTCGACGGCAAGCTGAAAACCACCGGCACGGCGACTTACGCCTACGAGCAGAACGACGTTGCGCCGCACGCCGCCTACGGCTACATCGTTGGCGCCGCCATTGCCAAGGGCAGCGTCACCGCCGTGCGCGTGCGGGCCGCGCGCCTGGCCAGGCGCGCCGTCAAAGTGGCCATGACGCGACCGATGATGTTCAACAATACGACGCACCGGCCGGCGACGATCCAGCGCCTGCGCATCGGCGCCACGCACGCCGGGATCATCACGGCGATCGGCCACGAAAAGCTGGTCGGGCAACCTGCGCGGCGGCAGGACCGAAGCGGCCACCACGTCGACCCACCTGCTGTATGCCGGCGCCAACCGCATGACCCATTTGCGCCTGGCCATCCTCGATCTGGCCGAAGGCGCGGCGATGCGCGCGCCCGGGGAAGCGTCCGGCATGATGGCGCTTGAAATCGCCATGGACGAACTGGCGGAAAAACTCACCATCGACCCGGTGCAACTGCGCATCCTGAACGACACCCGGGTCGCCCCGGGAAACCGGAGCGGCCGTTTTCCACGCGCCAGCTGGTGCAATGCCTTCGCACCGGCGCCGAGCGGTTCGGCTGGACGCCGCATCCGGGCGCGCCGCGCATGCGCCGCGACGGCGCCTGGCTGGTCGGCGTCGGCGTGGCGTCGGCCATCCGTGGCGCGCCGATCCAGAAATCGGCGGCGCGGGTGCGGCTGGGCCGCAGCGGGCAGGTAACGGTCGAAACCGATATGACCGATGTCGGCACCGGCAGCTACACCATCATCGCGCAGACCGCTGCCGAAATGATGGGCGTCGCTGTCGCCAACGTCGCCGTGCATCTGGGCGACTCGCGTCTGCCGGAGTCGCCGGGCACGGGCGGCCAGTGGGGCGCGGCGTCGGTCACGGCCGGCGTGTACGCGGCCTGCGTCGCACTGCGCGAACAAGTGGCGCGCAAGCTGGGCATCGATCCAGCTGCCGCCGTTTTCGCCGACGGCCTGGTGCACGATGGAATGCGCACGGTGGCCTTGGGTGACGCCGCGCAGGAGCAGGAACTGCTTGCCGAAGAGACGATGGAATACGGCGACCTGGCCAAGGAGTATGCGCAGCAGACCTTCGGCGCGCATTTCGTCGAAGTGGGCGTGCACGCGGCCACCGGCGAGATCCGCCTGCGCCGCATGCTGGCCGTGTGCGCTGCCGGCCGCATCCTCAATCCGAAGACCGCGCGCAGCCAGGTGATCGGCGCCATGACGATGGGCGCCGGCGCCGCGCTGATGGAAGAAATGGTGGTCGACCGGCGCCGCGGCTTGTTTGTCAACCACGACCTGGCCGGCTACGAAGTGCCGGTGCATGCCGATATCCCGCACCAGGACGTGATCTTCCTCGATGAAGTCGATCCCACCATGTCGCCCTTGAAAGCCAAGGGCGTCGGCGAACTGGGCATCGTCGGCGTTGCCGCTGCCATTGCCAATGCGGTCTACGACGCCACCGGCGTGCGCGTGCGCGACTATCCGCTCCGTCTTGACAAGTTCCTCGATCAACTTCCCGAGGAACTGTAATGAAGACGCCGAAGCGACGCCGATGACCTATATGTCGCCGCGCCGGCGCTGCCAGTACGTCGTCATCAGCGCTGGCGGCAACCTACCGATTGACATCGACGTTGAACCTTAAGGAGAACCGACAATGAACACTTTCCCACGCCCGCACATACTGCTGTTGGCAGCGCTGCCCCTGGCGTCGAACACTGCCTTTGCCGCGGAGCAGACGCAGGCCATTTCGCGCACCGAGACCCGCGCGCAGGTCGCTGCGCCCGCTGCTTATTTCACCGGCAACGCCAGCATCACGCCGCAGTTCGAGGCCAATGCGGCTTCGCCGCTCACGGGCGGCTACGTCACCTTCGCACCCGGCGCGCGCTCGGCATGGCACACCCATCCGGCCGGGCAACGCCTGCTGGTCACCGCCGGTGTTGGCCGAACCCAGGCATGGGGCGGCCCGGTTGTCGAAATTCGCGCCGGCGATGTGCTGTGGTGTCCACCCGGCGTGAAGCACTGGCACGGAGCCTCGCCGACACAAGGCATGACGCATCTGGCGCTGACCGGCAGCATCGACGGCAAGAATGTTCAGTGGATGGAAAAGGTCACGGACGCGCAATACCTGGAGTGACAGAGGACAGCGCCCCCCATCCCGCCACAAAGACGAAAATTTTCACCACGATGGAAGCAGTGATGGCTGCCCGCCGCTGCGAGGTAACTCGTGGGCCTTATGGCGCCTAAGCAAAGTAGGCGTCGTTCACCTTAAAAAGTGCAGATACTGCAGGGCTGACCCGGCGCGAATCTAGCCGCTCGCCAACTTCTTGCGTCAGCAAAGACGCGTTGTTATGCTTGAGCTTGCACCCTTTAAGGAGGTGCCTGGACGATCCTGCGAAAACATGCATCAAGGTGAGGATATGAAAGACGTTAAAGTGGATGTCCGCGTGAATGTGGACGTCGATACGGCGAGCGTTGTCTTGCTGTTGGCCTCCGCAGCGATGGGGCTTTTTCTGTATAGGCAGCATAAGCAAGAAAAGGCGATCTCGCATGCAGTTGCTGAAAAATCTCAATCCTCCATTGGATAATCTACCGAAAATCGGCCATCATTGCGGCGCATTCGGCGCCTCCTGCCGGGGCGGGAGACTACCATCGGTCCCCACCAGGCGTTCGTTTCGCTTGCCTGTTCGCTCATCTGTCGGAGGCACGTCGACAGGTTTTGTCAGGCGTTCTTGACCACCGCGTAGCGCTCCAGCGTCGCCGCGCGCGCCGTGGCGTGATCGACCAGCGGCGGCGGATAATCGCCTTTTGGCGCCGCCGGCCATTGCCACGGCGCGTGAATTGTCTTGTCGTCGAGTTGTTGCAGTTGCGGCAGCCAGCGGCGGATGAAGTCGCCGCCCTGGTCGAATTTGGTCGACTGGGTGATCGGATTAAAAATCCGGAAATACGGCTGGGCGTCGCAGCCACTCGACGCCGCCCACTGCCAGCCGCCGTTGTTGGACGCCAGCT
>JAQGNM010000458.1 GCA_028291845.1 Massilia sp.
TAACCCTCGACTTCGATGCCGCTGACCTCGAAGGTAAAATCGCCGGCGGGAATCGCCAGCATGCCGTCCGGCGCGCTCGATGCGGCCGCGGTCGGGGCGATCTCGACCAGTTGCTGCGGCAGCGATATCCAGGTGGCCGAGCAATCCTGCAGCGGTTTAATGTGCCTTTTCTGGCTCGCCAAAAACGCGTCGAGCGCGCCGGCGTCGATGGCGGTCTCGGGATGGACCGCCAGCACGGCGCCAAAACCCCGTTTTTCCATGGCGATATCAATGATCGCGCAGTCGCCATCGATGCGCACGCTGAGCGGCTTGCCATTCCACACGTCGAGATAACGCGCACCGGCCACGTGCGTGACCTGCAGCATCTCGCCATCGACCGCATATTCGTTGCGGTTGACCACGTTCCACAGGCAGCAGCCTTCGCCGGGAAACTGCGAGGCAAACACGTTTTGTTGCAGGGCCATGGCGTACGGCTGCCAGTCCGGGCTGACCAGCAGCGGCGCGAACTGCCGCGACACCGCGGCGATCTTGCGCAGCGCTTCGCCGTCGCGCTCCGTAAAACCGTTCCAGATGCCCCAGACGTTCTCCCAGGCGGTGTAGCCGACGCCGTTGAAGAAAATATAGTGCAAATCGTCGGTGCGGTCGCGGCACCAGCGGTTTTCGATGTTGACCATGTGGCGCGATTCCAGCCATTTGACTTTGCTGACGGCGGGAATAATTTCGGTGGACGCCTTGCCCCAGGTCTGGTGGTTCCACTGCAGCATTTCGTCGGCCGTCAACGAGCCTTCCGGCTGGAACACCAGCGGATTGCCGGTCGCCTCCGCCGCATCCTTGAACGCGCGCGGCACGCCGTTGTAGGTGTCGCCATTGACGCCGTCGGCGCCCAGTTGCACGGCGAGATTGGTCACCGCATCCCAGTCCTGCTGGCCCTGGTCGTGGGTGCCGTTGTCCCACGGCATGGTCGGCAGGAACACCCGCACGCCGCGGCGCTGGAATTGCTGCACCACCTCTTTCAAACCGGCCAGGCCGCCCGGCATGTCGCTCGCCAGTTGGGTCTGGTTGCGGTCATCGATGCCGATGTTGGGGTAGACGTACCAGATCAGCACGCTGTCGATGCCGCCGAAGCGGGCGATCAAATCGTCCAGGTAGCGGTCGACCGTGTATTCGCCCTTGACCGGATCGTAGAAATACCGGTCCTCGACCATCATCTGGGTGTGCACGAAATTGCGCTGCGCCCATTGCAGTTCGGGGCGCGCGTACTGGTCGCCGTTGTAACCCATGCGGATCTTGTGCTCGTGGCGCCAGATGCTCAGTTGCTCGCGCCAGCTCTCGGCGTAGTTATTGACCTCGATCTTCCACTTGCCGATGGTCAGAAACGGCCAATCGGGCGACTTGCCGGGCAGCGGCAGGTGCACGCCGATGGTATGCGGCAAGGGAGTGTCGTAGAGCTTGGGTTCGCGGGCTTTCGGAATGGCGGTCATGGTGCGGTCTGTAAAGTAGTCTTGGGCAAGTCGGAATAAATCGTCAAACCATCGAGGCAGATCGACGGTTTCGGAAACAGGTAGCTGGCGATGTAGCCGATGACGATGCACAGCATGATGGAAATCGGCAGGTAGAAATACGGGTGCACCAGTTTCATGGTCCAGGCCACGGTGGTCAGCGTGCTGCTGCCGATGATGCCGATCGCCACGCCCTGCCAGTTGGCGCGGCGGGTGAACATGCCGAGGGTGTAGGCGCCGGCAAAGCCGCCGCCGAGCAAGCCGGCCAGTTCGATCGACACGTCGAACAGTGAATGGGAATTAAAACGCGACAGCAGCAAGGCGGCGGCAATGCCGATCAGGCCGGTGACGACGGTGGCCACTTCGGCGAACAGCACGCTTTTCTTCGGCGTCGGGTCTTTCACCAGCTTTTCATAGAAATCGACGGAGGCCAGGGTGGCCACGCTGTTCATGATGCCGGACAAGGTCGCCATGGCGGCCGCCAGGATGCCGGCAATGATCAGGCCGGTTATGCCGACCGGCAGTTCTGCCGCGATAAACAGCGGGAAGGTCGCATCGACCGTCAGCAGCGGATTCATGCGCTCAGGGTGGCTTTTATAGAACGCGAACAATGCCGTGCCGATGGTATAAAAAATAAAACCGCCGGGAATCGAGATGGCCGCGAAGGTCAATATCGAACGGGTCGCTTCCGGCGCCGACTTGGTCGACAGCGCGCGCTGCATCAGCACCTGGTCTTTCGGGAAAGTCAGCACGACATCGAAAATCACCAGGAAAATAAAACCCCAGACGGTCGGCTGGGTCAAATCCCAGGAAAAATCGAACAGCTTCATCTTGCTCTCGGCCATGGCGGTGCTGGCGAATTCCACCACGCCGCCGTCGAGTTTATAAATGATGTAGCCGATGGCGAACAGGGCCCCGCCCATCTTGACGAACAATTGCACGAAATCGGTCCACACCACCGCCTTCATGCCGCCCATCGCCGTGTAGACGATGGTAAAGCCGCCCATCAGGAGGATCGACCACACCACGTCGATGCCGGTGATGGTGGCGATCGCCAGCGAGGGGAGCAGCAGGATCACGCTCATGCGGCTGCCGATCTGCACCAGGATGCAAATCAGGCTGGCCAGCATGCGGATGGTCGGATGAAAGCGGATTTCCAGGTAGTGAAACACCGACATCAGGTTCAGCCGGCGCAGCAGCGGCACGATGGCCACCGCCACAAAGGTCAGTGCGACCACCGCGATCAGGTTGTTGGTCATGTACTGCCAGTTGGTCTCGAAAGCCTTGGCGGGGATGGCGATATAGCTGATCGAACTGGTGTTGGCGGCGTACAGGCTGATGCCGGCGGCCCAGAACGGGATCGAGCGGCCGCCGACAAAAAAGTCGGCGGTCGAATTGCGTTTTTCGCGGATATAACAGTACCAGCCGATGCCCAGCATGCCAGCCAGGTAGGCGACGATGATGATCCAGTCCAGCGTTCTTAGCAGGCGCTGGCCGCTCACCAGTTCAGAGAAGACAAAGCTGGTTTGGCCGGCTTGGTCATTCGCGGCCGGCTGCGCCCACAACAGGCCGTTGCCCCAGCCGGTGGCCGCGCCCGGCACGCCGGCCGCCGGCGCCGCCTGGCGCGCCCACGAGTTGGTGATGGTGTGATACGACCATAGCTGCGGCGGCGCGCTTTTCTCGGCCTGCCCCGGCGGATGCAGCAGGTACAGCACGTGGGCCTGGCCGGTGCTGCGCACGGCGCCGTCGATGACGATGCCGGGCATGTTGGCCAGCTCTTTCCAGCCATCCTTGGCGCGCCAGCGCAGCAGGCGCTCGGCCTGGCCATCGGCGCTCGCCAGGCTCACCAGCAAGGTCGAGTTTTGCGCCGACAGCGAGGTCGGCACGCCGCTGGCGCCGGTAAACGCCGCCACGGTTTTCCAGGCCGGCTCGCCCGGCGCCAGCGACAGCAATTGCAGCTGGCGGGCGCTATCGAGGCCGGCCACGTAGACGGTGTCGCCGACCGCGGCGGCGCGCGCGCCATTGAGCGGCAGCGGCAGCGGCGCCATGCGGGTGGCGGCCAACTGCATGCCTTGCCAGGTCAATTTGCTGACCTCGTTATTTTGCACCAGCACGGCATCGTGTTCGCGTACCGCTACCGTGGCCGCAGCGCCCGCAGCGCCCGGCTTCCATTCAAGCGGGGTCCAGGCGCTGCGCTCGCCATTTAACACCTGGCTGCCGGCGGCGGTGACGGCAATCAGCTTGCCGTCGACGGCAAACAATTGCGTGACCGGGCCGTTCAGGGCCGGCAGGGTCGAGGTGCGCACCGTGGTGAGATTGTCGGCGCGCGCCGGGCTGGTCCAGGCGGCCAGCGCCAGCATCAGGGCCAGCACGCCCAGGCAGCGCAGAATCAGGCGGTCGATGGCGTTTGAAGTCGAAATAATTGTTTTCACTGGATCACGCCGATCTCGCGCAGGCGGGCGATTTCTTCCGGCGAATAGCCGTGCTGAGCCAGCAACTCGGCCGAATGCTGGCCGAAGGCGGGGGCGGCGAAGGGAAACGGCGGCGGCGCTTCGCCGAAGCGGATCGCTTCGGCAAATCCCTGGTAGTCGCCGACAAGGGGGTGGTGCATGGTAGCGATCATATTTTCGGCGAGCACCTGCGGATGACTGAACATGGTTTCGATGGAACGGGCGGCCGCGCTCGGCACTTCGGTGCCGAACACGGCTTCCCATTCCAGGGCAGTGCGGGCGGCCAGCGCGGCGCGCAGTTTCGGCACCAGCTCGTCGGCGTGCTGGGCGCGCAGCTTGACGGTGGCGTATCTGGGATCCGCCGCCAGCTCGGGCAAGCCGATCTTCTCGCACAGGGTGGTCCAGAAGCGGCTGGTATTGGCCGACAAATAGATATGGCCTTCCCTGGTCGGATGCAGGCCGGTGATGCCGCCCGAGCGCATGTCGCGGCCGACTTCAAGCGGTTCATTGGCGGCCCAGATCATGCGCGCCGATTGCATGGCCAGCGCGCTCCTGAGCAGAGAAACGCCGACATACCTGCCCTGCCCCGTCTTGCCGCGGGCAAACAGGGCGGCCGACACGCCCGAGGCGACCATCGAGGCGGCGTAATAATCGACGACGGAACCGTAGACGATTTCCGGCGCATCGGCCCCTTGCAGGGTGCAGATGCCGGTAAACGTCTGCAGCACCTGGTCGTAGCCGGGCTGGTCCTTCATGGGACCGTCTTCGCCGTAGCCGGTGACGGCGCAATAGATCAGTGCGGGACGGCGTTGTCGCAGCTTGTCGTAGCCGATGCCGAGCCGTTCGGCGACGCCGGGGCGGAAATTGTGTACCAGCACGTCAGCCTGGTCGACCATCGCCAGCAGCACGGCGAGCCCGTCCGGCTGCTTCAAATCGATGGCGATGCCGCGCTTGCTGCGGTTGACGCCGAGAAATGCGCGGCTGGCCGACGCCAGGGTCGACGGGTAATTGCGCAGATTGTCGCCATCGGGCGGCTCGACTTTTATCACGTCGGCGCCCATGTCGGCCAGCAAGGTGCAGCCGTAGGGGCCGGCGATATACGCCGACAGGTCGAGCACGCGCACGCCGGCCAGCGGCGGCGCGGCGGTATCGAAAGCGGGGACGGGTTCGGCTGCGCCGCTGCCGGCATTGGCAGCCTCGGCGGCCGCCACCACGGCGGCGGCGCGCCGCACGAATGGCGGATCGATCATCTTGCCGTCGACGGTGAACGCGGCCTGGCCGGCGGCCTTGGCCACCGCGGCGGCGGCGACGATACGCTGCGCTTGATCGAGCTCGGCCGGATCGGCATCGAAGGCGCGGTTGGCCAGCGCCACCTGGCTCGGGTGAATACAGCTCTTGCCCCAGTAACCGAGCTTTTTCGACATTCTCGCTTCGTCGAGGTAGCCGGCGCTGTCGGCGATGTCGGGAAAGGCGCCGTCGTAGGCGAACACACCGGCCTCGGCGGCGGCCAGGCGCAATTGAAACAGCGCCGCGTGGACGTTGTCCCGGTCGCGGCGGGCGATGCCGCTTTCCTCGAACAAGTCGGCCAGACCCAGCTGCAGTCCGGCCACGCGCGGGTCGGCTTTGCCGATCTCGACGGCGTTGCGCATGCCGCGCGCCGTTTCGATGTTGGCGAGGATGGGAATCGGGCGGCTCACGCCGTTGGCGGCCTCGGCCGCGCGCAGCAGCACGGCGCAGGCGAGGATATCCTCGGCCGACTCCGCCTTGGGCAAGTTCAGCATGCCCAGGCCGGCCTGGGCGACAGCGGCGATGTCGGCGGCGATGTGGGCGCTGCCGAGGGCGTTGACGCGCACGATGATCAGTTTATTGGTCGCCAGCGCTTCGGGCGAACGCAGGAAGGCGGCCACGTTGGCGCGCGCTTCGTCCTTTCTCTCTTCGGCGACGGCGTCCTCGAGATCGATGGAGATCGCATCGGCCGCGCCGGCGAGGGCCTTGGCGAACAAGGCCGGGCGCGCGCCCGGCACAAACAATTTACTGCGCATCGGATTCCTGTCTGTTGCCTTGCAAAGGAAACACCAGCCGCGCCCGGCAAGCGAGCGCGGCCGTTCCTGTTTAGAACTTGATGTTGTGGCTCAGCGACGCCATGCGTCCACGGCCGGCCGCGTAGTTCTGGAAGCCGGCGATTTGCGAGGCGGTCAGAATGTAGTAGCGGTTGAACAGATTTTCCACGCCCAGGGTCAGCTCGCCGTAACGGCCGAAGTTGTAGCTGGCGGTCATGTCGAACAAGGTGTAGCCGGCGGTTTTTTCGTACTGGCTGCGGCCGACGTTCAATTCACGTCCCATCAGGGTACTGGCGCCCAGGCGCACGTTGGCGCGGTTGTTGTAGTTCCAGGTGACGGACGCGCCCAGCTTGTCGGGATTGATGTTGGCGATGCCCTGCTCGACCACCAGCGGGCCGCCGTCGACCGCCACCGTCGTGCCGCGCACGCGCGAGTACAGGGCGTTAAACCGCCAGTCGCGGTTGAGGATGTATTCGCCGGTCAGCTCGACACCCTTGATCTCCACCGGCTGGCGGCGCATGATGAAATCGTTGGTGACAGGATCGATCGACAGCGAGACGCCGAAATCGGAATATGATTTATAGGCGGAGATGCCGAAGCTGGCGTTGCGGCCGCGCCAGTTGGCGCCGATTTCCTTGTTGTCGACGATCAGGGCCTGCAAGTCGAGGATGCCGGAAACGGTCTGGCCCGGCTTGTTGATGTTACGCAGCGGGATACCCACGTTCGGCAGGCTGAAACCTTTTCCGTACGACACATAGGTCGACCAGCCGCTGCCGATTCTCCACACGGCGCCGGCGTTCGGCAGGTTGGCTTTGTAGCTCAGCTCGCCGCCCTGGACGAACTGGCGCTTGTTGTAATACGTGGTGGTGTAGCTGTCGACCGACAGGTCGCCCGACTCGTGGCGGTAGCCGCCGGAGAAGGTCAGCGGACCGGTGTCGTACGACAGCTGGGCGTATGGCGCCGTCGAGCTGTATTCCATCGGCGGCACCCAGGTGCGGTTGGTCAGCGCCAGGCGCTGCTCGGTCTGGTCGCGCACGACGTCGACGCCGCCGCGAATTTCCAGGCCGGCCACGTTGAACAGGGATCCGCGCGTATAACCGGTGCGCAGACCCTTCTTTTTCGAGTTCACTTCCGACTGGTCGGTCAGGGTGCCGAGCGGGGCGATGTCCGGATCCTGCTTGTCGGCGCCGCCCTTTTCGGCGACGAAACGCATGGCCTGGGTGGCGTGATAAACCTGCGCCTGCAGCGAGCCGCCGAACAATTCCTCGTTGGTGTAGCTGACCGCATACTGGCGGAAATCGTTGAATTCAGCCATGCCCTCGAACGGACGGCCCGGCACCGCGGTGTCGGTCAGGCCTTGTGCGCGATTGCCTTCCTGGTAGACGTAGCGGCCCTTGCCGTCGAGGCGGAATTTGCTGGCCTGCGCTTCGATGCGCTGCTCGTTGTTGACGCCGAAACGGCGGCCCAGCTTGATGAAGATGTTGCGGCCGGTGGTGTCCTGCAGCGAGCCGGAGCCGTTCATGCCGATGCGGCGGCCGTTGGCGTCATAACCGATGCCGCGGTCGACTTCCGAGGTGGCGAACAGCAGGTCGTAGTCTTCGTCCTTGTGCATGAATTCCAGGCCCAGCTTGTAACCGACGCTGTCGTCATGAAATTGCGAATTGACCTTGCTGGTGATGCTGATCTGGTTGCCCATCACGGTCGGCGTTTTTGAGATGTAGTTGATGATGCCGCCCGAGGCGCCCACCCCTTCCGAGGCGGACGGCCCGTTGATCACTTCGATGCGGCCGACCACGCCCAGGTCCGTGAACGAGCCGGAGCGGTTGGTTTCACGCAGCGGCGAAGTTTGCGGGATGCCGTCGAACAGGCGCAGGGCGATGCGTCCGCGCAGGGTTTCGCCGGTGTTGCTCATTGCCTGGGTCGATTCGGAGTAACCCGGCACGGTTCGCGCCAGCACGGCGGTGGCGTCTTCTGAAATGGCCAGCGAGGTCGCCAGTTCGGCGGCGGAGATCACGCTGACGGCGCCGGGAATCTTGTCGACAGCCTTGGCGGTGCGGCTGCCGGTGACGATGACGGTGTTGTCGCGCGTCGGCGCCGCTGTGTTGGCAGTGGCAGCGGCGTCGGCGGCGCTCTGCTGGGCCAATGCCGGCGTGGCGCAATGCATGAGCAAGACGGCGACGGCGGCGGCGATGGGGTTCAGTTTGCTTGTCTCGATTTTCATAGTAGTTTTATTGTCAATCTGATTTATAAACGCTGATTTATAAACGGCCCGCAGCGCGAGCCGGGCTGAAATGGTTACAAGGTGGCGGCCTGCTCCACCGGATCGGTCGACTGTTCGCCAAAGCGCAGGCGCAGCATCTCGGCGCGGGTCGGGATCGAACTTTGCGCACCCATGCGGGTCACACTGACGGCAGCGGCGGCCTGGGCCTCGCCGACGGCGTCGTCGATCGCCGCGCCGCGCCCGAGGGCGACGGTCAGCGTGCCGACAAAGGTGTCGCCGGCGGCGGTGGTGTCGACGGCGGTCACGCGCAGGGCCGGCAAAAAGCGGTCGGGCTCGAGGCCGTCGGCCACCAGCACGCCTTGCGCGCCCATGGTGACGAGCACAACCGCTGCACCGCGTGAGCGTAGCACGGCGGCGGCGCCAGCGGCGGATTCGGCATCGACGACTTGCCTGCCGGCCAGTTGACCGGCCTCGGTTTCATTGACGACCAGCACATCGACGCCGGCGATCAGGCTGTCGGGCAAGGCGCTGGGCGCGGG
>JAQGNM010000483.1 GCA_028291845.1 Massilia sp.
CGCGCTTGCTGCAGCCGCCGGCGCCGCTCAGCAAAGCCGCGACCACAAGGGCCGCGGCCAATTTTGTCAACTTCATGATTTCTCCTTGAGTGCAGTGCGGTGGGGCTAATACTCAGTGTTGCCGCTAAGCATACACCGGCGCTGCAGCTTGTGGTTGACAGTCGGTTGCGCAATACCGACAATAGCACGGTCGTTCGATTATCCAGACAGCCCTTCCCTACTGCCGGAGCAGCCATGCTTGAGACCACCAGCGTTCACCGTATCTGCCCGTTCTGCGAAGCCTGCTGCGGCCTGAAGGTCGATATCGAAACCGAACGCGCCACCGGCGTGCAGCGCGTGATCAAGGTGCGTGGCGACGACGACGACGTGTTTTCAAAAGGATTTCTGTGTCCGAAAGCGGTGGGCCTGAAGGATCTGCATGACGATCCCGACCGCCTGCGCACGCCGCTCATCAAGCGCGACGGCGTGTTCGTCGAAGCCAGCTGGGACGAAGCGTATGCCGAAATCGCCCGCCGCCTGCCGCCGGTGATCGCCGCCGGCGGCGCCAATGCCGTCGCCACGGTGCTGGGCAATCCGGTGGCCCACAAAATGGGCCTGATGCTGTACTTCCCGCGGCTAGCGCGCATGCTCGGCACCCGCAACATGTTTTCCGCGTCCAGCGTCGACCAGATCCCCAAGATGCTGTCGTGCGGCCTGATGTTCGGCAGCTGGCTGGGCATCCCGGTGCCCGACATCGAACGCAGCGATTACCTGTTGATCATCGGCGCCAACCCGATGGTTTCCAACGGCAGCCTGTGGACGGTGCCCGATTACCGCGGCAAGGCGAAGGCCCTGCGCGAGCGGGGCGGCAAGATCGTCGTCGTCGACCCGCGCCGCACGGAGACGGCGGCGGCCGCCGATGAACACCATTTCATCCGTCCGGGCGCCGACGTGTTTTTCCTGCTGGGGATTGCGCACGCCCTGTTCGACGAAGGCCTGGTCGATCTAAAACGGCTGGCGGCGCACGTCAACGGCTTCGAGCAGCTGCAGCCGGCATTTGGCGCGTACTCGCCCGAGCGGGTGGCGGTGCGTTGCGGCATCGATGCTGCCGTCATGCGCGACATCGCGCGCACCCTGGCCGCCACCCCGCGCGCGGCGGTGTACGGCCGCATCGGCACCTGCACCCAGCAATTCGGCACCGTCGCCTCATGGCTGATCGATGTCCTCAACGTGCTGACCGGCCACCTCGACGCGGAAGGCGGCGCCATGTTCCCGCGCCCTGCCGCATTCGGTGCCAATACCCGCGGCAAGCCCGGCAGCGGGCGCGGCGTTGTCACCGGCCGCTACGCTTCGCGCGTGTCGAATGTGGCGGAAGTGAGCGGCGAGTTGCCGTTGACCTGCCTGGCCGAGGAAATCGACACCCCCGGTCCCGGCCAGATCAGGGCGCTGATCGCGATTGCGGCCAACCCGGTGCTGTCGAGTCCGAACGGCGCGCGCCTGGCCGCCGCGCTGGACCAGCTCGATTTCATGGTCAGCATGGACATCTATCTGAACGAGACCTCGCGCCACGCCGACGTCATCCTGCCCGGCCCGTCGCCGCTGGAAGACGCCCATTACGACGTCAGCTTCACCCAGTTCTCGCACCGTAATCACGCCCGCTACAGCGCGCCGGCAATCGCCCGGCCCGCCGGCCAGCCGGACGAATGGGAAAGCATGCTGCGCATCGGCGCCATCGCCGCCGGCATGCCGGCCGACGTCGACGTCGGCGCCCTCGACGACGCCGCCCTGCGCGAGGAACTCGAACGCGCGCTGGGCGAGGCGGCGGCGCCGGTGCTGGCGGCACTGGCCCCGCGCCGCGGTCCCCAGCGCCTGCTCGACCTGGGTCTGCGCGGCGGTCCGTACGGCGACCAGTTCGGCCGCCAGTTGGGCGGCTTGAGCCTGGCCGCCATCGAGGCGGCGCCGTCGGGCATCGACCTCGGCGCGATGGTGCCGCGCATCCCCGAGGCGCTGCGCACGCCGTCGGGCAAAATCGAGCTGGCGCCGCAGATGCTGCTGGACGACCTGGCGCGGGTGGCCGCTGAAATGGCCAGCGAGGCGCCCGACATGGTGATCATCGGCCGCCGCCAGCTGCGCTCGAACAACAGCTGGATGCACAACCTGCCGGCGCTGGCCAAGGGAACCTTCCGCTGCACGGCGCTGGTGCACCCGCTCGACGCCGCCCGTTTTAAACTGGCCGATGGCGCCATGGCCAGCATCCGCAACGGCGACAAGTCGATCACGGCGCAGGTGGAAATCAGCGACGACATGATGCCGGGCGTGGTCAGCCTGCCGCACGGCTGGGGCCATCACCTGCCGGGCACGCAGATGGCGGTGGCGGCGCAGCGTCCGGGGGCGAATCTGAACGCGCTGCTTGACGAAAATCTGCGCGATCCACTGTCGGGCAATGCGGTGCTGTCGGGGGTGGCGGTGACGTTGGAGGCTATTTGATGCGCGGGGGACTGGCACGTAGCCGGGGACTGGCACGCGTGCGGCAGCGTGCGAGCTTGCATACAGCGCCGATTGCGCGGTGCCTGTCCCCATTTTGATTTGCCTCGACGCGAGAATGCGAATGGCTGTATTGCGCGGTCCCCATTTTGATTTGCCTGGAAGTCAAAATGGGGACAGGCACCGCGCAT
>JAQGNM010000118.1 GCA_028291845.1 Massilia sp.
GCCTTTATCGCCGCGCTGGTGTTCGGCTGGTACGCCACCCGCTATCGGCTGACCGACAACTACCGTGAATAGAGTGCGTACGCGCTTCACGCGCGCTTGGATATTGCTCGGCGTGGCCCTTGGTGGCGTGCTGCCGTACGCGGCCAGCCATGCAGCGGATGTCCCCTTGTCGGCCTGCGACGGCCCGTTTCAAACCGTGCTGCGGGCCGACGCCGAACAGCACGAAGCGCGCGCCGTCTGGCTCGACGCACGGCGCATCCGCTGGCCCGGCACGCCGTCCGCCGGCGTCTTCAAGCTGTACCACGCCGCCGGCGCCGGCATCGACGCCCGCGCCGGCCAGCGTGTCGCCGGCTTCGATAGCGCCCTGCCCTTGCAAGCCACGGCAGCAGCCAGTGACGCGCCGCGCTTTCGCTACGTGCCCGCCGGCGCCGAACTCGCCGCCGATGCCGACGACGCCACGCTGCGCCAGCTGCACCGCGGCCAGTTGCTGCTGGTGCGCGAAGACGAGGCCGGCCGCGTGCTGGCCGCCACCCGCATCCAGGCCGCCGGCGCACTCGACCAGCTGTACCAGGCGGCGGCCGACAGCGGCGACCTTGGCGTGACCGCAACGCAGACTCGGACCGCCTTCAAGCTGTGGGCGCCGACCGCGCAATCGGTGGCCGTATGCGTCTACGACAGCGGCAGCAGCAACGCGCGCCGTATCCTGCCGATGCAGCGCGACGACCATGGCGGCGTGTGGCGCGCGGCGCTCGAGGGCGACGCCAGCGGCGGCTATTACACCTACCTGGTCGACGTGGTGGCCGACGGCGCCGGCCTGGTGCGCAACCTGGTCACCGATCCCTATTCGGTCAGCCTCGGCCTCGACTCCCGGCGCAGCTACATCGCCGACCTCGACGCGCCTGATCTGAAACCGGCCGGCTGGGATACCGGGAAGGCGCCCGCCAAGGTGAAAACGCTGACCGACATGGTGGTCTACGAGCTGCACGTGCGCGATTTTTCCATCAATGACGCCAGCGTGCCGCGCGCCCACCGCGGCAAGTACGCCGCCTTCAGCGATGTCGATTCGAACGGCATGCGCCACCTGGCCGCGCTGTCACGCGCAGGCCTCACCGATATCCACCTGCTGCCGATCTACGACATCGCCAGCGTGCCAGAACGCGGCTGCGCCGTGCCGGCCCCGAGCGGCGGCGCGGCCAGCGAAGCACAGCAGGCGCTGGTCATGCGAACGGCCGACAGCGATTGTTTCAACTGGGGTTACGACCCGTTTCACTACAGCGCGCCGGAAGGCAGCTACGCCAGCGACGCCGCCAATGGTGCGCGCCGCATTGTCGAGCTGCGCGCGATGGTGGCGCAACTGCACAAGCTTGGCCTGCGGGTCGGCATGGACGTGGTCTACAACCATACCTACCGCTCCGGCCAGCATGAGCGCTCGGTGCTCGACCGTATCGTACCCGGCTATTACCACCGCCTCGATGACACCGGCGCGGTCGCCCAGTCGACCTGCTGCGACAACACGGCGACTGAAAACGCCATGATGGGCAAGCTGATGAGCGACTCGGTGCTGCTGTGGGCAAAGCACTACAAGATCGACTCGTTCCGCTTCGACCTGATGGGCCACCAGCCACGCGCCGTGATGGAAGCGCTGCGGAAGCGGGTCGACGCCGCCGTCGGCCGCCCGGTGCAGCTGATCGGCGAAGGCTGGAATTTCGGCGAAGTGGAAAACGGCGCGCGCTTCGTGCAGGCGTCGCAATTGTCGCTCGGCGGCAGCGGCATCGGCAGCTTCAGCGACCGCGGGCGCGACGCCGTGCGCGGCGGCGCCGCCGGCGACAGCGGAGCAAAATTGATCAGCGAGCAGGGTTTTATCAATGGCCTGGTGCTCGACCCGAATGCGCTCGGCGGCAAGCACACGAAAGGCGACCTGGCGCGCGCCACCGACCTGGTGAAAATCGGCCTGGCCGGCACCCTGCGCGATTATGCGATGACGACCGGCGATGGCACTGTCAAAAAGCTGGCCGACATCGACTACAACGGCCAAACAGCCGGCTACGCCGTGCAGCCGGGCGAAGCGGTCAATTACGTGGAAAACCACGACAACCAGACCCTGTACGACATCAACGCTTTTAAATTACCGCGCGCCACCACCAGCGCCGAGCGCGCCCGCGTGCAAATGCTGGGCGCAGCCATCGTCGCCTTCAGCCAGGGCGTGGCCTACTATCATGCCGGCATCGACACCCTGCGCTCGAAGTCGCTCGACCGCAACAGCTTCAATTCGGGCGACTGGTTCAACCGCATCGACTGGTCGTATCGCAGCAATTACTTCGGCACCGGCGCGCCACCAAAAGCCGACAACGGCAAGGATTACGACCTGATCAAACCGCTGCTGGCAGACCGCCGCCTGCGCCCTGCTCCCGCCGACATCGCCTTTGCGCGCGACGTATTCCGCGATTTGCTGGCGGTGCGCGCAAGTTCGACCCTGTTCAGGATGCGCACCGCCGAGGATGTGCACCAGCGCCTGCGCTTTTTGGACAGCCCGGCTGGCGTCATCGCGGCGCGGCTCGATGGCGAAGGGTATGCGGGCGCCCGATTCAAGAAAATCGTTTATTTCGTTAATGTGGACAAGGTGGCGCACACAGTGGTGGCCGATGGCGAGAAGAATACGCAGTACCGGCTGCACCCGGCGCAGCAGGCCGATCCGCGGGTCAAGCAGGCCCGCTTCGATGGCGACACTGCTACCTTCGCCATTCCTGCGCGGACAGCGGTGGTGTTTGTCGAGTAGTGGAGCGCTGGCAGCAGGGGGACTGGCGACCGCAGGGTGCCTGTCCCATGCTTTCTTATCCGTACAATGTGCCACGGATCAAACATGGGACAGGCACCTGCGGTCCGAACGCGGCCCGGCCAGTCCCCCTGCTGCCAAGTCCTCCTTAGCTTTCCACACTCACCGCGATCCGCTGCAAACCAAACGAAAAACTGCTGGCGCTGGGATTGTCGACAAACACGCACTGCTTGCCGGTCCTCTTGCAATGGTTTTTGACGCGCCAGTAGGCGCTGTGGCTGATGCAGCCGGTCTGGCAGATTACCAGGTCGGCGGCGGCCAGGCTGGCATCCAACAGTGCCGCACTGTCTTCCAGGCCGCCGTCATGGTGCGAAAAACTGGCGCCGGTTTGTTCGGTCATGCCGCGGTAACTTGCCACGCTGCGGTTGCGGCCACCGACGCACAGCACGGTCTTGTCGTCGAGCCGTACCGGCGGCGCACAAGCCTCCTCCTCGAACTCCTCGAACTCCTCGATGGCTGGCATGCCGATGGCCGACAACTGCAGCTTCGCTTCCGCCAGCTCGCGGCGCAGCTCGACCAACTGCGCCTGGCGTTCGCGCTCGCGCTCCTCGGCAAACTGCAGTTTTTCCTTCAAGCGCAGGCGCGCTTCCAGGTCCGGCATGGCCGCCGCCTGCTCCTGCAGCTGTTGCTGAAGCCGTAAAATGACGGCGTCGCGCCCGACCACTTCGGCGCGGGTCTGCGCCAGCAGCTGGTTCGACTGCGCCAGTTCGCGCGCCTTCTCCAACAGCTGCTGCGCCTGGCGCTCGCCCAGCGCCAGCGCTGCCGTCAACTTTGCCGCCTGGCCGGGCGCGGTGCGCGGCGCGGCGCAGGCGTGGTGGTGCAGCATGTGCACTTCGCGCAGCAGGGCGTCCTGGTGCTCATGGTCGCTGGCCGGGTGGGTGAGCGCGGCCCAGAAGGCGCCGGCCATGTCGTCGCCGCCCTTGGCCGCCTGCCACAGCTGGTCGACCGCCGCCGCCGTGCGCGCGCCCTTGAACTTGTGCAGCATTACGCAATAGCGCTGATCGAGCGCGTCTTCCAGCAGGACCGACAGGCGGCTGCGCGATTTGCACTCGGCCACCGCGCCCACATGAAGATCGTAGTCTTCGGCCAGCGCCTTGCCGCCCAGGCCCTTGTTGACCAGCCGCCGCAACAGCGACAAGGGCAGGCACAGGCCGATTACTGGACAGTGCGCATTGGCCGGCAGGTCCCACAGGTGGCTGCGCTGTCTGGCGACGTGCCGCTGACACTGCTGCGCATTCGGTTCTACCATGCTGCCCTCCTCGATGCATTGAACTGCGATCGAGTATAGCGAGGGCCCTACAGAAAGTAAATGAGAATTATTCGCATTTGCGCGATGTCAGATATCCAGGTGCGAGATCAGCAGCCGGCTTTGCTCTTCAGCCTCCTCCGGTACCCCCAGAGAAATTCCCACCGACATGATGTCAATCAGGAGCAACTGCAGGATGCGCGAAATCATCGACAGGAAGGTGGTGCTGTCCTCGCTGTGATCGACGGCGAGGCAAATGCTGGCTTTTTTCGCCAGCGCCGATTTGCTGCTGGTGATGGCAATGACGTCGGCGCCGGCGGCACGCGCGGTGTCGACGGCGGTGAGCAGGTCGGGCAACTCGCCCGAAGTCGAAATGGCGATGACGACGTCGCCCGGTTTGAGTAAATCGGCGGCTAAATTAAACAGGTGCGAGTCGCCGTAGGCCGAGGTGGGGATGCGGAAGCGGAAAAACTTGTGTTGGCCGTCCAGCGCCACCACGCGCGCATTGCCCATCGCGTAAAACTCGACCCGGTTGGCCTTGCGCAGCAGCTGGATGGCGCGGTCGATCGACACCACGTCGAGCTGGTCGCGAAATTTCAATATGGCGGAGACGGTATTGTCGATCACCTTGGCCGACAGATCGTGGGTGCTGTCGGACACCCGCACCTGGCTGTGGCGCACCGGGATGGTGCCGGTCAGGCTGCTGGCGAATTTGAGCTTGAAATCGGCCAGGCCGAGGAAACCCAGCGAGCGGCAGAAGCGGATCACGGTCGGCTGGCTGACGTCGGCCAGGCGCGCGATCTCCGCGATCGGCTCGCCCAGCACCTTGCGCGGATGCTCGATCACCAGGGTCGCCACGCGCTGCTCGGCCGGCGACAACTCGTGCTGCAGGTGCTGCACCCGCTCCATCAGGGTGTTGGCGCCGCTCCTGCCGCGCAGGTGCTCGGAGAGGATTGTCGCCACGCCATAAAAGGCGGGATTCGGCGTCATGATGACGTAGGTCGGGATCTGCGCCAGGTAATCGGTGAAGCGCCCCTTCGCTTCGAAGCGGGCGCGAAACGGCGATTTGGCGAACCACTCGGCCATGCGCGGCACGATGCCGCCGCCGATGAAAATACCGCCGAAGGCGCCCAGGGTCACGGCGAGGTTGGCGGCGGCGCCGCCCAGCATGCCGCAGAAGCATTCGAGCGTTTCCAGGCACAGCGCGTCGTTCTGTTCGAGCGCGCCGCTGATGATATCGGGCGAACTGCGCGGCGCGGCGTCGACGCCGTTACGGTCGGCCAGCGCGCGATAGATGATTTCCATGCCGGGGCCGGAAATCAGGCGCTCGTTCGACACGTGCGGCCACTCGCGCCAGGCAAACTGCAGGATGGCGAATTCGCGCTCGTCGGCCGGGGCGAAATTGACGTGGCCGCCCTCGCTGCCGAGCGTCACAAAACCGTCCAGGGTGGGAATCACGCCCGACACGCCGAGACCGGTGCCCGGTCCCAGCACGCCGACCACGGCGTTGGCGGCGGGCGCGCCCTGCCCCACCTGCAGCAGGCTGTCGCCCGACAGCACCGGCAGCGACATCGCCAGCGCCGTGAAGTCGTTGACGATCAACAGCGTCGACAAGCCCAGCTCGCGGCGCACCTCGTCGGTGGAGAACTGCCAGTCGCGGTTGGTCATGCGGATCAGGTCCCCACTGATCGGATTGGCCAGCGCAAAGGCGGCGTGGTGAATGCGCGTGCCGACGTGATCGGCCAGGTAGGAATGCAGCAGCGGCACGATGCCCGCATAGTCGTCGCACATCAGCACGCGCACCGCGCGCAGCACGCCGGGCGCGGTCTCGAGCGCGAAGCGGGCATGGGTGGCGCCGATGTCGGCCAGCAGGCGCGGGCCGTCGGCGTACGCGGTACGGCTGTATTTTTGTTCGGCGTCGAGGTCTTTGGTCATCAGGGCAAGCGTGTGAGCGGGTTCGCCGTAGCATACCCCATTGCTAGTATTACATCAAAATGCTTAGTATGAAATCAGAGCGATTGGTGCCGACTTTGGAAAGGTGACGGCGCCGCCGGCCACCACGGCGCTGCTGCCCGTGTAGGCGTCGCGTACGGTCTGGCCGTCATTGAACACGCCGCGCACGGGGATCGCCGTGGCGCGCTCGAGCGGCAGTCCCAGCGCCACCACCACGCTGTCGCGCACACCTGCCTTGTCGTAGCTGCGCTTGAAAACGTAAGGCGCCGCTTGCAGCATCTGGTGGCGTCCAGCGCCGACGGCGACATGCGCCTGGCGGAAGCGCCCCAGCTTGGCCCAATGCTCGCGCACGTCGGCGACGCCGACCGTGCCGCGCGCTGCATTGCTGGCCAGCTCGCCCCAGTTCATGAAGCTGCGCAGCTTGGCGTCGCCATCGGCTTCTTTTATGTCCAGCAGGCGCGCCGTCTCGTCGCCATAGTAGATCTGTGCGGCACCGGGCGCCAGCAACAGCCGCGTGCCGGCGTCGATGGCGCGCACGCGGGCGGCATCGTAAGGCGCATCGTCGTCGTGCGAGCTCAGGTAGTTCAATACGGACAGGCCGGAAAGCGGACCGTTCAAGGCCGCCGAATAGCTGCCGAACAGCTGCTCGATATCCTGCTTCGCGTCTGTCTTCATCCCGAAGTTGATCATGCTATTAAAGCCCTGGGCGTAGTAATCGACCGCAGTGCCGCCGCCCAGGTCGAAATTGCGGCCGTGGGCGATGCTGTAGTTGTACACTTCGGCGGTGCTGTAGAACGGCGTATCGTCGATGCGCTTGTTCGGGTTGGCCTTCTTCCACTCCTCGAAGGCGGCGCTGGCCGCCTTGTTCAAGTCGGCCCACACATCGGGCTCGGTATGCTTGACGGTGTCGGCGCGCAAGCCATCGAAGCCGTATTTGCGGATCCAGTCGGCGTGCCATTTGACCAGGTAGTAACGCGGCGTGCGCGGGTAGCCGGTGCGCTTGAAAAAGGCATTCAGTTCAGCCATCTCCTTGTCGAAACGGCCCTCTTGCTTCCACTTGGCCGCCAGCGCCGGCGGCAGTGCGACCGCTTTTTTGCTGCCGGTGCGGATGTCGGGCAGATTGCTGACCAGGGTGCAGTCGATGGTGGTGGCGGCGTCCTTGTAGGTGCAGTTGGGCCCCGTTCGCACCCAGTCGGCCGGCCATACCGGGTCTTGCGCGGTGACCGGTCCGGTGTGGTTCATCACCACGTCGAGGATCACGCGGATGCCCTTCGCATGCGCGGTGTCGACCAGTTCGTGCAGCTGCGCTTCGGTGCCGAGGTTGGCGTCGATCGCCGTGAAATCGCGCGCCCAGTAGCCGTGAAAACCGTAGGACTTGCCTTTTCCCTCGTCGGTGGCGCCGTGGATTTGCTCGACGGGCGGGGTGATCCAGATGGCGTCGACGCCGAGATCGCTGAAGTATCCTTCGCGCAGTTTGGCCGTGATGCCGGCGAAGTCGCCGCCCAGGTAGCCGCGCAGCGGCGCCGCATCGGCCTTGCGCCCGTACGCATGGTCGTTGGACGGGTCGCCGTTGTTGAAGCGGTCGGTCAGCAGGAAGTACACGCTGGCGTTGTCCCACGAAAAAGGTTTTACAGGTGCCGACATAGCGGGAACCGCTGCGGCAAAACCAAGCAGTGACAATACCAGTGCGTTCAATCTCATGCGTGACCTGTTCAAGTAATCAAGTGATGACGGTGGGCGCTGCGCGCCCGGTGCGTTGTTTCAGTTGCGAGATCTGCTCGGCGATCGCCGCCAGCGGCGCCAGCGCCTCTTGCGCATCGAGGTCGTGGCGGCTCGGATCGGCTTCGTATTTTTCCAGGTACAGGCGCACCGTCGCCCCCTCGGTGCCGGTGCCCGACAGGCGGAACACGATGCGCGAGCCGTCGGTCATGATGATGCGGATGCCCTGCTTCGTGGCCACCGAATGGTCGACCGGATCGGTGTAGACGAAGTCGTCGGCCAGCGCGACACTGAAATCACCGAACTGCTGGCCGGCCAGGCCGGCGACCTGCTCGCGCAAATGCGCCATCATCTCTTCGGCTGCTGCCGATGCCACCGCTTCGTAATCATGGCGCGAATAATAATTGCGGCCGAAACGGGCCCAGTGCTCGCGCACGATGGTGTCGACAGGTTTGTTCGTCACCGCCAGCAGATTGAGCCAGAACAGGATGGCCCAGATGCCGTCCTTCTCGCGGATGTGGTTGGAGCCGGTGCCGTAGCTCTCTTCGCCGCACAGGGTCGCCATGCCGGCATCGAGCAGATTGCCGAAATACTTCCAGCCGGTCGGGGTTTCAA
>JAQGNM010000511.1 GCA_028291845.1 Massilia sp.
GCTGACCATCCTGTTTGCCATCCTGGCCGTCATGCTGATGGTCGAAGGCGTCCGCGAAGGCAAGGTCGCGCGCGACAAGACCATCGCCATGATGATCATCTTTGCCTTCAACATCCTGTTCTGGATGTTCTTCGAACAGGCCGGCAGCTCGTTCACCTTCCTGGCCGAGAAAGTGGTCGACCGCAATCTGGGCAGCTTCGTGTTCCCGACCGCCTGGTTCCAGAGCGTCAATTCGATCGCCATCATCGCGTTTGCCCCGGTCATCGCCTGGATCTGGGTCAAGCTGGGCCGCCGCAACGCCAATCCGTCGATTCCGCGCAAGTTCGGCCTGGGCATCCTCTTCAATGCCTTCGCCTTCGGCCTGTTGATCTACGCCCTGTCGATGCTGGTCAATGCCGACAACAAGATCCCGTTCTGGACCCTGTTTGCCGTCTACTGCATCCAGTCGATCGGCGAGCTGTGCCTGTCGCCGATCGGCCTGTCGATGGTGACCAAGCTGGCGCCGGTCCGCCTGGTGGGCCTGGGCATGGGCGGCTGGTTCCTGTCGACCGGTATCGGCAACAACCTGTCGGGCATCTTCGCCAGCCACGTCAGCGGCGAATCGGGCATGTCGGTGGCCTCGGCCCTGTCCGGCTACACCTTCGGCTTCTGGTCGCTGATGGCCGGCGGCGTGATCCTGCTGCTGCTGGCGCCGGTGATTCAAAAGCTGATGCACGGCGTGAAGTAATTTTCAACGCGCTGTATAACAAGCAGGCCTGCGGGCCTGCTTTTTTTATGCCCGGGTGCCGGCGGACGCCCCCGCCGGCATCGCCCGCCGCACCGATCCTGCAAACACTTGTCGAACAGCGCTCGCACCCTTAAGGTTCGCTTCAATCATGGCGTCCTATAATATGACTCAACCTCCGCGAGAGACTGTTTTGACAAGATTGCATTTGCCTCCACGCCGGCCCGCCTCCGCCGCCGGTTTCATCGTCGTCGCCCTGCTGCTGGTGCTGGCGATCGTTCTCGGCCTGATCTATACCGGCATCGTCCTGTGGGCCAACGTGCCTTCGATCGCCGCCGTGACCGACTACCAGCCGAAGATTCCGCTGCGCGTCTACACCGCCGATCACGTGCTGATCGGCGAATTCGGCGAGGAGCACCGCGATTTTCTGCCGATCGCCAGCATGCCGCCGCTGATGGTCAAGGCGCTGCTGTCGATCGAGGACAAGCGCTTTTATGATCACGGCGGCATCGACTGGATTCGCGCCATGGGCGCCGCCAAATCGAATTTGAAGGGCGGCTTTCGCCAGGGCGGCTCGACCATCACCATGCAGGTGGCGCGTAACTTTTTCCTCTCGCGCGACAAGCTGATCGCCCGCAAGGCCACCGAAGTGGCGCTGGCCTACAAGATCGAGGGCGCCCTGACGAAAGACCAGATCCTCGAGCTGTACATGAACCAGATTTATCTCGGCCAGCGCGCGTTCGGCTTCGCCGCCGCTGCCAAGACGTATTTTGGCAAGCCCCTGGACAAGCTGTCGGTGGCGGAGATGGCGATGCTGGCCGGCCTGCCGCAAAACCCCGCACGCCACAACCCGGTGGTCAATCCGAAAGGCGCGCGCGCGCGCCAGCAGGTGGTCCTTAAAACCATGCGCGACCAGGCCATCATCAGCGAAGCGCAGTACCAGCAGGCGCTGGCCGAAAATCTGCGCATCAACCAGAAAGGCCAGCAGTACGACACCCACGCCGAATACGTCGCCGAACTGGCGCGCCAGGCGGTCTACGATCAGTTGAAGGAGGAGGCCTATACCAGGGGCATCGTGGTCACCACCACCATCGTCAGCGCCGACCAGGACGCCGCCTACAAATCGCTGCGCCGCAACGTGCTGGCCTACGACCAGCGCCACGGTTACCGCGGCCCGGAAGCGACCATCGAGCTGCCGGAAAATGCCGAGCAGCGTGACGACGCCATCGACGAGGCCCTGCAAAAGCGCCGCTCCAGCGACGGTCTGCTGCCGGCGGTGGTGCTGGCCGCCTCGCCCAAGCTGGTGCGGGTGCAGACGGTCGATGGAGAGACCGTCGAGATCAGCGGCGCCGGCCTGAAGTTTGCCGCCGCCGGGCTGGGCGCCTCGGCAAAACAATCGCTGCGCCTGGCGCCCGGCGCCATCGTCAGGGTGAGCAAGGACAACAAGAGCTGGTCGATCGTCCAGCTGCCGCAGGTGTCGGCGGCCTTCGTTTCCATCGACGCCCAGAGCGGCGCTTATCACGCGCTGGTAGGCGGCTTCGACTTCAACCTGCAGAAGTTCAATCACGTCACGCAAGCCTGGCGCCAGCCGGGGTCGAGTTTTAAACCCTTCCTGTATTCGGCGGCCCTGGAAAAAGGCTTTTCGCCGGCCACGGAAATTCTCGACGCCCCGCTCGACATGCCGGGCGAAGACGCCGGCAAAACCTGGTCGCCGCAAAACGACGACGGCGTTTTCGACGGCAAGGTGACCATGCGGCGTGCGCTGGCGCTGTCGAAAAACGTGCCCTCGGTGCGGCTGCTGCGCACCCTGGGCGTGGGCTACGTCCACGACAGCCTGTCGAAGTTCGGTTTCGATCCTGGCCGCCATCCGAAAAACCTGACCATGGCGCTGGGTACCGGCGCGGTGACACCGCTGCAGATGGCGGGCGCCTACGCGGTATTCGCCAATGGCGGCTACCGGGTGCAGCCCTACTTGATCAGCAAGATCGTCGATTCGCGCGGCACCGTCATCGCCGAGGCAAAAAAAACCGAACCGGGACTGGAAGCCAACCGGGTCATCGACGTTCGTAACGCCTTTGTCACCGATTCGATGCTGCGCGACGTCGCCAGGTACGGCACCGGCGCCGACGCCACCAAAAAACTCGAGCGCCGCGACATCGCCGGCAAGACCGGCACCACCAGCGACGCCTTCGACGGCTGGTTCGCCGGCTACGGCGCCAACGTGGTCGGCGTCGCCTGGATGGGCTACGACGACCCGCGCTCGTTGGGCGGACGCGAATTCGGCGCGACCCTGGCCATGCCGATCTGGATCGACTTCATGCGCGTCGCCTTGAACGGCAAGCCGCAGGAGGAAAGGCTGGAGCCGGAAGGGGTGATGCGCCAGGACGACGACTGGATCTACGCCGAGTATGCGGGATCGGCCGAATTCAAGGGCATCGACCTGGAACAGGCGCCGGCGCTATCCCCTGACGCGGCGCCGCCGCCGGATCCATCGGCGCCACCGGCGCCGGCACCCGCGCAGATCCCGGCGGCGGTGAAGAACTCGCTGTTCTAGCGCCGGTACTTGGGATTTCGCGGCTGGACGGTTATGATGGAGCGGCCCTGTATTTGCGTGCATTAAAAACAACGCACGTGACGGGCGCATTGCACCAAACTTCAATCAAACCTTCTCGATGGAGCCCTGCGGATGGCGACGGTATCAACGGTTCAACCCCTGGCCAACAATCTGGCCGATCCCAAGGAAATCACCGTCCGCGGCATCATCCTGGGCGTGATCATCACCCTGATCTTCACCGCGGCCCAGGTCTACCTGGGCCTGAAGGTGGGGCTCACCTTCGCCACCTCGATTCCGGCGGCGGTCATCTCGATGGCGCTGCTGTCGGCGTTCAAGAGCGCCACCATCCAGGAAAACAACATCGTCCAGACCATCGCGTCGGCGGCGGGCACCCTGGCGTCGGTGATTTTCGTGCTGCCCGGCCTGTTGATGATCGGCTGGTGGGCCAACGTGCCGTTCTGGCCGGTGTTCGGCTGCTGCGCCGTCGGCGGCGTGCTGGGGGTGATGTACACCATGCCGCTGCGCCGCGCGCTGGTGTCGCAATCGGATCTGCCGTATCCGGAAGGGGTGGCCGCGGCCGAGGTGCTGAAAGTGGGCATGGCCTCGCGCAACGGCGCCGCCGAAGGCAAGGCCGGGCTGTGGGCGGTGATCTGGGGCAGCCTTGCCTCCGCCCTGTTCGCCGCATTTGCCGCCGCCAAGCTGATGGCCGCCGAAGTCGCCGGCTATTTTAAAACTGGCAGCGGCGCCACCGGCATCGGCGCCTCATCGTCGCTGGCGCTGATCGGCGCCGGCCACCTGATGGGCATCACCGTCGGCATCGCCATGCTGGCCGGCTTGATCATCGCCTGGGGCATCCTGGTGCCGTTGATGACCTCCGGCGTCCCGGTCGCCGATACGGTATCGGCCGCCGACCAGGCGCTCGGCGTGTGGAGCCGCCAGGTGCGCATGATCGGCGCCGGCGTGATCGGGGCCGCCGCCATCATCACCCTGGCCAGCCTGGCAAAGCCGGTGCTGAGCGGCCTGCGCTCGGCGATGGCGGCCTCGCGCCATTCGGAAGCGAAGGATGGCGCCCTGCCGCGCTCCGAGCGCGACCTGCCGATTTTCCTGGTCGGCCTGGTGACCTTGATCTCGATGGTGCCGGCCGGCTGGCTGCTGTCGTCGTTCCTGCAGGGCGGCCCATTGGCCTCGCTGTCGGTGCCGCTGGTGGCGGTCGGCGTGGCTTATATCCTGATCGCGGGCATGTTCGCCGCCGCCGTCTGCGGCTACATGGCCGGCTTGATCGGCTCGTCCAATTCGCCGGTTTCCGGCATCGCCATTTTGACCATCCTCGGCGCCTCGCTGTCGGTCGGCATGGTCGGCCGCCACCTGATCGGCCCCGACGTCGCCCAGGCGCTGGTCGCCTTTGCCCTGTTCGTCACCACCGTGGTGCTGGCCGTGGCGGTGATCGGCAACGACAATCTGCAAGACCTGAAAACCGGCCAGCTGGTCGGCGCCACCCCGTGGAAGCAGCAGGTCGGCCTGATCATCGGCGTGTTTGCCGGATCGGCGGTGGTGCCGCCCGTGCTCGAACTGCTCAATCACGCCAACGGCTTCGCCGGCGCGCCCAATGTCGGCGCCATCTCCTCGACCCCGCTGGCGGCGCCTCAGGCCACCCTGATCTCGACCCTGGCAAAAGGCGTCATCGGCGGCGACCTGCCGTGGCACCTGCTGGGCTATGGCGCGGCGATCGGCATCGCCCTGGTGCTGTTCGACTTCATCCTGAAAAAATCCTCTGCCGGCAAATACAGCCTGCCGCCGCTGGGCGTCGGCCTGGCGATCTACCTGCCAAGCGCGGTCACCCTGCCGGTGGTGGTGGGCGCCGTCGGCGGCTACTTGTTCGAGCGCGCGGTCTCGAGCCACAGCTGGGGCGAAGCGGCCAAGCGCATGGGCGTGCTGGTGATGTCCGGCTTCATCGTCGGCGAGAGCTTGTTCAACGTGGCGCTGGCCGGCCTGATCGTCTCGTCCGGCAAGGGCGAACCGCTGGCGATCGCCAACGGCATGAGCGAGCATCAAGGCATGCTGGTCGCCCTGGTGCTGGGCGCTGCGCTGGTGGGCGGCCTGTATCGCTGGTCGGCCAACAACGCCAGGAAGGTCGAACTGTAAAAGCGCGAGCTGTAACAGCGCGACTTGTAAAAACCGACTGCCGACCACCGATGGCCGCGGATGGCTGATATAAAATAGACCATACTTTTATCTTGCGCGGCACTCGATGATCAATTGGATTACCCGATGGTTCAAGGGCGGCGCTGCCGCCCCGGCCGTCCCGGAACTTCCCGCGGCGCCAGCCGCGGCCGCGCCTGCTCCCGTGCCGCAGGCCGATGGCGCGGTTGCCGACATCGAGCTGTCGCTGCTGTTCTACCGTTGGCTGGCCGGGGCGCCGTCGAACGAGGTGCCGGCGGCCACCGAACAACTGATCCTCGACGAATTCGCCCGCCTGGCCACCTCTCCCGAGAACGGCGCCGACCTGGTGCCGCGCGTGCCGGCGGTAATTCCGCAACTGCTCAAAAGCCTGCGCGACGAGTCGATGTCGGGCGCCGAGCTGTCGCGCCAGCTGGCGCAGGATGTGGTGCTGGTGGCCGAAGTGATCCGCGAAGCCAACAGTCCGTATTACAGCCCTACCGCGCCGGTGCGCACCATTGAGGCGGCGGTCATGCTGCTGGGGCAAAACGGCATGCGCATGCTGCTGGCGCGGGTCGCCTTCCGTCCCATCATCAGCATGCAGAGCGGACGCTTCGCCCATCAGGGCGCGCCGACCGTGTGGCGCCAGTCGGAGGCCTGCGCCCTGGCGGCCAGCCTGCTGGCGCCGGCGCGCGGCGCCAGCGTCTTCGAAGCCTACCTGGCGGGCCTCTTGCACCATGTCGGCCTGATCGTCGCCCTGCGCCTGATCGACCAGATTTATAACGGCGCCGCGCTGCCCCATTCCGCGTCGTTTGCCGGCGCCCTGCTGGCCGACGCCCGCCGCCTGTCGGCGCGCATCGCCACCTTGTGGGAGTTCCCGCCCGGCGTCGCCGAGGCCATCGAGGGCGGTCCCTCCGCCTTGGGCGCCGTGCTGGCCGACGCCGACCGCCTGGCGATGCTACGCATGCTCATCGACAGCGGCCAGCTCGATCCCGAGACGGCGTCCGTGCTGCCGGCGGGCGAGGCAAAAGTGTTCGAGCAGCTGCGCGCGGTCTCCGGGCCGGCGGCGGCGGCGCGCGCCTGATGGCCTTCGACATCAGCCAGAAGCTGGTCATCGGGGTGGCGTCGTCGGCCCTGTTCGATCTGGCCGCCTCGCACCAGGTCTACCTCGACAGCGGCGCCGAGGAATACCGCAATTACCAGGAAAAGCATATCGACGTGATACTCGGTAAAGGGGTGGCGTTTCCCTTCATTCGGCGCTTTCTCAACATTAACAAGTATTTTCCCCGCCAGAGTCCGGTCGAGGTGGTGCTGTTTTCGCGCAATTCGCCGGAGACGGGCTTGCGGGTGATGCGCTCGATCGCCCACTACGGCCTGGATATCTCGCGCGCCGCCTTCATGACCGGCGCCGCGCCCTACCCTTATCTGCCGGCCTTTAACACCTCGCTGTTCTTGAGCGCCAACGAGCAGGACGTGCATGCGGCGATTGCCGCCGGCCATGCCGCGGGCCTGGTGCTGCCGTCGAAAACCGACGACGACGAGAATGACGCCGAGCTGCGCGTGGCGTTCGACTTCGACGGCGTGATCGCCGACGACGAGTCCGAAACGGTGTTCAAGCAAAGCGGCCTGGACCAGTTTCACGCCCACGAAACGCTGCACATCGCCAGGCCGCACCAGCCCGGCCCGCTGGCGGCGATGTTTCAGAAGCTGGCGCTGATGCAGCGCATGGAAGAGCGCATGCAGAGAAAAGACCCGGCCTACCGCAAGCTGCTGCGCATCGCCATCATCACGGCGCGCAGCGCGCCGTCGCACGAGCGGGTGGTGACGACCCTGAAAAGCTGGGGCGTGTCGGCCAACGAGACGTTTTTCCTCGGCGGGATGGACAAGGCGCGGGTGCTGTCGGTGTTCAAGCCGCATATCTTCTTCGACGACCAGCTGAGCCATCTGCGCTCTACGCCTGAGGGAACGATCCCGATGGTGCACGTGCCGTTCGGCGTCGCGAATTCGATCAAACAAAAGTGAAAACCTGCTGTTGTTTGAGCCTGTTCAGTACTATGCACATGGGACAGGCACCTACGGCGCCAGTCCCCCTGCTGCTGAGCGATCCGGGCGGCTATTAGCAGGGGGACTGGCGCCGGCAGGTGCCTGTCCCATGCGTGCGAAGAGCCATCGCCGCGCGGAGCTCGCCCGCCAGAGCTGGGCGCGGATGGGCCATGGCGAATCGGACTATAATGTCAGGCTCCTTAGTCAAGAAAACCGCGCATCCCGCATGCCTTTCGAGCTCTCCAGATCCCTGCCCAAACCAGGCACCCGTTTCGCCCTTCCCACCTTGTACGGCTCGTCCGACGCCTACGCGCTGGCGGTCGCCGGCCAGGCATTAAAAGCGGAAAAACGCATGCTGACGGTGGTGGTGGCCAACGCCAGCGATGGCCAGCGCCTGCTCACCGAGCTGCCCTGGTTCGCGCCGACGCTGTCGTGCCATCTGCTGCCGGATTGGGAAACCCTGCCCTACGACGCCTTCTCGCCGCACCAGGACCTGGTCTCCGAGCGCCTGGCGACCCTGCACGAGGTCCGCAACGGCCACTGCGACGTGCTGATCGTGCCGGCCACCACCGCGCTGGTGCGGCTGGCGCCGCCATCGTTCCTGGCCGCCTACACTTTCTTCTTCAAGCAGGGCGAAAAGCTCGATGAAGCGGCGCTCAAGGCGCAGCTGACCCTGGCCGGCTACAGCAACGTCAGCCAGGTGATGTCGCCGGGCGAATACTCGGTGCGCGGCGGCCTGATCGACCTGTTCCCGATGGGCTCGGCCCTGCCCTACCGGCTCGACCTGTTCGGCGACGAGATCGAAACCATCCGCACCTTCGACGCCGATACCCAGCGCTCGCTGTACCCGGTGCGCGAAGTGCGCCTGCTGCCGGGCCGCGAATTCCCCATGGACGACGCCGCCCGCACCAGCTTCAGGAGCCGCTGGCGCGAGCGCTTCGAGGGCGATCCGAGCCGCTCGGTGGTCTACAAGGACATCGGCAGCGGCATCGCCTCGGCCGGCATCGAATATTATCTGCCGCTGTTTTTCGAAGAAACCGCCACCCTGTTCGACTACCTGCCCGACGACGCCTCGCTGGCGCTGGTGGGCGACATCGACGCCGCCATCAAGCGCTTCTGGAGCGATACCCAGTCGCGCTACCGCTTTTTAAAAGCCGACCGCGAGCGGCCGATTTTGCCGCCGGATGATCTGTTCCTGAGCGACGAGGCGTTTTTCACCCTCGCCAAGCCATTCCCGCGCTGGGCCATCAGCCGCGACGGCGACGGCCCCTCCGAATTGTCGGCGCCGATTCCAAATATCGCCGTCAACCGCCGCCTCGACGACCCGCTCAGCAACCTGCGCGCCTACTTGCTCGAGCAGGACGGCCGCGTGATGATCTGCGCCGAGTCGAACGGCCGCCGCGAAACCCTGCAGCAGTATTTCAACGAGTACGCACTGGACCTGGCGCCGGTCGAAGGCTTCGAGGGTTTCAGGCAGTCGGCGGCCCGCCTGGCGCTCGGCGTGGCGCCGCTGCAGGCGGGCTTCGAGCTGTTCGACGAGGATGAAACGCTGGTGTTCATCACCGAGACCGAGCTGTACGCCGGTTCGGGACGGCGTGTCGGCCACAAGAAGCAGGAAGGGGTGACCCAGGTCGAATCGATGGTGCGCGACCTGTCGGAGCTGAAAATCGGCGACCCGGTGGTGCACATCAACCATGGCATCGGCCGCTACATGGGCCTGACCAGCATGGACCTGGGCGAAGGCGAGACCGAGTTCCTGCACCTCGAATACGCCAAGGACACCAAGCTGTATGTGCCGGTGTCGCAATTGCACGTGATCGCCCGCTATTCGGGCGCCTCGCCGGACGACGCGCCCTTGCATTCGCTCGGTTCGGGACACTGGGAGAAGGCCAAGCGCCGCGCCGCCGAACAGGTGCGCGATACGGCGGCGGAACTGCTCAACCTGTACGCCCGCCGCGCCCTGCGCCAGGGCCATGCCTTCGAATACTCGGCGCACGATTACCAGAACTTCGCCGACAGCTTCGGCTTCGAAGAGACGCCCGACCAGATGGAAGCGATCACCAACGTCATCAAGGATATGACCAGTGGCAAGCCGATGGATCGCCTGGTGTGCGGCGACGTCGGCTTCGGCAAGACCGAAGTGGCGCTGCGCGCAGCCTTTATCGCCGTCATGGGCGGCAAGCAGGTGGCGATCCTGGCGCCGACCACCCTGCTGGCCGAACAGCACGCCCAGACCTTTGCCGACCGCTTCGCCGACTGGCCGGTGCGCATCGCCGAACTGTCGCGCTTCAGGACCGGCAAGGAGATCAACAACGCCATCAAGGGCATGGCCGACGGCACCCTCGACATCGTCATCGGCACCCACAAGCTGCTGTCGCCCGATGTGCAGTTCACCCGCCTGGGCCTGGTCATCATCGACGAGGAACACCGTTTCGGGGTCCGCCAGAAGGAAGCCTTGAAAGCCTTGCGCGCCGAGGTCGACGTATTGACCTTGACCGCCACGCCGATCCCGCGCACGCTGGGCATGGCGCTGGAGGGCTTGCGCGACTTTTCCATCATCGCCACCGCGCCGCAAAAACGCCTGGCCATCAAGACGTTCGTGCGCAGCGAAGACGGTTCAGTGATCCGCGAGGCCTGCCTGCGCGAGCTCAAACGGGGCGGCCAGATCTATTTTCTGCACAATGAAGTGGAAACCATCGGCAACCGCATGGCGATGCTGACCGAACTGCTGCCGGAGGCGCGCATCGGCATCGCCCACGGCCAGATGCACGAGCGCGATCTCGAGAAAGTCATGCGCGATTTCGTGGCGCAGCGCTACAACATCCTGTTATGCACCACCATCATCGAGACCGGCATCGACGTGCCGACGGCGAATACCATCATCATGCACCGTGCCGATAAATTCGGCCTGGCGCAGTTGCACCAGTTGCGCGGCCGGGTCGGCAGGTCGCACCATCAAGCGTATGCCTACCTGCTGGTACACGATGTCGCCAGCCTGACCAAGCAGGCGCAAAGAAGGCTCGATGCGATTCAGCAGATGGAGGAACTCGGTTCGGGCTTTTTCCTCGCCATGCACGACCTGGAAATTCGCGGCGCCGGCGAGGTGCTGGGCGAGAACCAGTCGGGAGAAATGCTCGAAGTGGGCTTTCAGATGTATTCCGACATGCTGTCCGAAGCGATCCGTTCGCTCAGGGCCGGCAAGGAACCCGACCTGGCCGCGCCGCTGGCCACCACCACCGAGATCAACCTGCACGTGCCGGCGCTGCTGCCGGTCGACTTCTGCGGCGACGTCAACGAGCGCCTGTCGATTTATAAACGACTGGCCAATTGCGGCACGCAGGAAAAGGTCGACGACATGCAGGAAGAACTGATCGACAGGTTCGGCAAACTGCCGGAACCGGTGAAGGCACTGATCGAAACCCACCGCCTGCGCATCGCCGCCAGGGCGGTCGGCATCGTCAAGATCGACGCCCACGGCGAAGCGGCCAATCTGCAGTTCATGGTCAACCCGCCGATCGACGCCCTGCGCATCATCACCCTGATCCAGAAAAACCGCCACATCAAGCTGGCCGGGCAGGACAAGCTGAAGATCACGGCGTCGATGCCGGACCTGGCGGCGCGGGTGACGCAGGTTAAACAAACCATCAAACAGCTACTGGCTTGAACACCATGACAACAATGAAATTGATTGTGCAAGGACCGGGGGCCGAGCTGGCTGTATTGAGACGCGTCGCCGCGCTGGCGCTGCCGGCCAGCGTGCGCGAGCTGTCGGCGCATGCGATCCGCTTTGACGGCGTGGCCGACGACGAGGCGGTGCGCCACGCGGTGGAAAAGGCGGCCTTCGAAGCGCAGGTGGACGCCACCTTCATCGCCATTGACGCCACCCTGGCCGATTACAGCTTGCTGGCGATGGACATGGATTCGACCCTGATCACCATCGAGTGCATCGACGAAATCGCCGACATGCAGGGCCTGAAACCGCAGGTTGCGGCGATCACGGAAGCGGCCATGCGCGGCGAGATCGGCTTTGCCGACAGCCTGCGCCGCCGCGTGGCTTTACTGAAAGGCCTGGACGCCGATGCGCTGCGCCGGGTCTACGACGAACGCCTGCAATTGTCGCCTGGCGCGCAAACCCTGCTGGCTGCCGCCAAAGCGGCCGACATCAAGACCCTGCTGGTGTCGGGCGGTTTTACGTATTTTACCGACCACCTGCGTGCGCGCCTGGGCCTGGACTACAGCAACGCCAACAGCCTCGAGATCGTCGACGGCAAGCTGACCGGCCGGATCCACGGCGCCATCGTCGACGCCGAAGCCAAGCGCGAGACAGTCAACCTGGTGTGCGACCAGCTGGGCATCCACGCCTCGCAGGCGATCGTGATGGGCGATGGCGCCAACGATTTGCAGATGATGTCGATTGCCGGGCTGTCGGTGGCGTTCAGGGCCAAGCCGGTGGTGAGGCAGCAGGCCGATGTGGCGCTCAATTTCAGTGGGCTCGATGGATTGTTGAATGTGCTGAAGGGGGGACTGGCGCCGTAGGTGCCTGTCCCATTTCTGCTTAGCTGCAGCGAATGATTTTGGCGCTCTGCAAGCATGGGACAGGCATCAAGTGCCGGTCCCCCCTTCGACCAGCGCCGCCTGACCGTCACGCTCGTCCTTCAAGGCGACGCCCGAGGTACCCAGGCGTCGCGCGCCCTCGATCAAATACACCAATCCCGCCACCGCATCCGCATACGCCAGCCCCTCCGGCCTGACGTTCGAGATGCAGTTGCGCCGCTCATCGGTCAAGCCGACCACCGGCGCCCAGGTCATATAAATACCCATGCTGTCGGGCGAACTCAAGCCCGGCCGTTCTCCGATCAGCACCACCACCAGCCGTGCCCCCAGCGCCACGGCGATGTCGTCGCCGAGCGCCACCCGCGCCTGTTCGGCGATCACCGGCGGCGCCATTTTCATTGATGGCAGCGCCGCCGACAGCAGCGCGATAAATGGCGCCGCATGGCGCGCGATCGCCGGCGCCGACAGGCCGTCGGCCAACACCACGCTCAGATCGTAGTCACCATGGTGCGCCACCAGCAGGTCGCGCGAGGCCTCATCGAGCACCCGGCCCAGGTCGGGCCGCCGCAGATAGGTCTGGCGGTCGGCCGCCTGGCTGTGCACGCGCAGCGACGGCAGGGCCAAAGCAGCCGCCAGCGCCGGCACATCGAGCGCCACGTGTACCGCATCGCGCGCCTGTGCATGGGCCAGCTGAAAAGCCAGCTGCGGCGCGGTCGGCATCGACACCCCCGCATGGCCCTGGGCGATGCGCGCCGCCGTCAGCCGGCGCAAGCCCTGCCACGGATCGAGCGGAGAGTTCATGACTGCAGCCTCGCCGCCGCCTGCGCCAGCAAGGGCGGCATGGCGCCCAGGCGCATGCCGTCATCGAAGATCCCCATCTTGCGCAGCCAGTCGGCGAACTCCGGCGCCGGTTGCTTGCCGAACAGCCTGCGTACGTACAGGGCGTCGTGAAACGAGGTGCTCTGGTAGTTGAGCATGATGTCGTCCGAACCTGCCACCCCCATGATGAAAGTGCACCCAGCCGCGGCCAACAAGGTGAGCAGGTTGTCCATGTCGTCCTGGTCGGCTTCAGCGTGGTTGGTGTAGCAAACGTCAACGCCCATCGGCAAGCCCAGCAGCTTGGCGCAGAAATGGTCTTCCAGGCCGGCGCGGATGATCTGCTTGCCGTCATACAGGTACTCGGGGCCGATGAAGCCCACCACCGAATTGACCAGCAGCGGCTGGAAGGCGCGCGCCACCGCGTAGGCGCGCGCCTCGACGGTTTGCTGGTCGACGCCGTGGTGGGTCTGGCTCGACAGGGCGCTGCCCTGCCCGGTTTCGAAATACATCAGGTTTTGGCCGACCGTGCCGCGGCCGAGCGACTGCGCGGCGGCTTGCGCTTCGCGCAACAATGCCAGGTTCAGGCCGAAACTGCGGTTGGCCGCCTCGGTGCCGGCGATCGACTGGAACACCAGGTCGACCGGTGCGCCGCGCTCGATGGCGGCGATGGTGTTGGTGACGTGGGTGAGCACGCACGATTGGGTCGGGATGGCAAACCTGTCGATCAATTCGTCGAGCATATGCAGCAGGGTGACCAGCCGGCCGACGCTGTCGAGCGCCGGATTGATGCCGATGCAGGCGTCGCCGCTGCCGTACATCAGACCGTCGAGAATCGAGGCGCCGATGCCGCGCGCGTCATCGGTCGGGTGGTTCGGCTGTAAGCGGGTCGACATGCGGCCGGGCAGCCCGATGGTGTTGCGAAACGCGGTCGTCACGCGGCACCGCGATGCGACCAGGATCAGGTCCTGGTTGCGCATGATCTTGCTGACCGCCGCGGCCATTTCCGGCGTCACCCCGGCGGCGATGGCGGACAAGGCGCCGTGATCGTCGGCGGCGGCGCGGGTCAGCAGCCAGTCCCTGAAGCCGCCCACCGTCAAGTGGGCGATGGCGGCAAAGGCGGCACCGTCATGGCTGTCGACGATCAGCCGGGTCACTTCATCGTCCTCGTAAGGAATCACGGCGTCGTCGAGAAACACCCGCAGCGGCAGGTCGGCCAGCGCCATCTGCGCGGCCACCCGTTCAGCCGCGCTGGCCGCGCCAAGGCCGGCCAGCATGTCGCCCGAGCGCGCCGGGCTGGCCTTGGCCAGCAGCTCGCGCAGGCCGGCGAAGCGGTACACCATGGCGTCGACGGTGTGGGCGTACCCCATCTTATGGCCCTACCGCGCGCCTGAGCGCGCGCCGCATCAGCGCCACCGGCACCGGCACCGACAGCGCCAGCTGGTATTGTTCGACCATTTCGAAGCCGAGGCTGCGGTACAGCGGCACGCCGGGCATGGTGGCGATCAGCTCGAGCGTGGCGAAGCCGGCGGCGGCAGCGGCGGCTTCGCAGTGCGCCATCAGCAAGCCGCCCAAGCCCTGGCGCGCCATCGCCGGATCGACGAAAAAAGCACGGATCTTGGCCGCCTCGACGGCCGGATCGAGCAGGCGCTCCGGCGCCGTCTTGTGCTTGTCGCCGCCGCAGCCGGTCGATCGCTTGCCCCAGCCGCCGCAAGCGACCGGCACGCCGTCCCGTTCGACGACCAGGTAGGTGCCGTCGGCGATCAGCTGGCTGTCGACGCCGAACACTTCGCGCGTCACCGCGTCGACCTGGGCAGCGCTGTAATAGCCATGGCTCAAGCCGCGCGCGGAGCGCTCGATGAGTGCTTCCAGGACGGCGACGTCGGCACGCTGCGCCGGCCGAATGGTCAAAGCGGCATCAGCCATGTTTCAATGCCCTTGTGACTGTAACAAGCTGTAATGCGGGTAGGACATTCCTGAACACTCCGATAATATTTTAACCATAGTGCCCCAACTGCGTGAGGAATTCATGAAAACCCTTATCACTGTCCTGGCCGTCGCTGCCGCCGCCACCCTGAGCGGCTGTGCTTACGATGCCCCCCGCGGCGCCTACGGCACCGCGTATGCCCCACCGGCCGATTCGAGCCAGTGGCACGTTGTTTCCGTGACGCCGGTGGCGCCCGGTACCGGCGAGCGCCTGGCGGCCACCTCCGGCACCGGCTCCTCGACCCAATACAGCACGGCGCCGATCGTGACCCAGCCGGTCTACGTCCAGCAGCCAGTGTACTACCCGGCCCCGGTCTATTACGCGCCGGCGCCCTATTATTATCCGCCGGTCTCGATCGGCCTCGATCTCGGCTTCGGCCGCAGCTGGGGTGGCCGCCACGGTGGCCGCAACTGGGGCGGCATCGGCATCGGCACGCGTTTCGGCCGCTGAAGCCGATAAGTTGCCGCCGCGGAGCACTTTTTAGTCCGCACCAAATCGGCGAGGCCGCAAGCAATTGCGGCCTTTTCCCGTTTACGGCTAAGTACTTGATCTTCCTACACCTTCTTCCTTACCGATACCTTACAGTTGTCATTGCTGCAGCGCGTCACATCAAACGATTGCTGTTACCAAAATGCTCCCATACAATCAACCATCGACGGGCGGCAAAACCCGCGTATGCAAGTAGAAAACAACATCATGGAGACAGCAAATGAATTTCAAGTTGAAAACGTTGGTCGCGGCAGTAGCACTCGGTGTCTCGATGTCGGCAATTGCTGCCGACCCCATCAAGATCGGCGTGGCCGGTCCATTCACCGGTGGCTCCGCGCCAATGGGCGTGTCCATGCGCGACGGCGCCAAGCTGGCGGTCGCTGAAATCAATGCCAAGGGCGGCGTGCTCGGCCGTCAACTGCAACTGGTCGAGCGCGACGACGAGGCGGCGCCACCGCGCGGCGTGCAGGTCGCCCAGGAACTGATCAACAAGGAAAGAGTCGTCGCCACCGTCGGTTACGCCAACACCGGCGTCGCCCTGGCATCGCAACGCTTCTACCAGGAAGCCAAGATCCCGGTCATCAACAACGTTGCCACCGGTTCGATCATCACCCAGCAGTTCGCCAAGGAACCGGCCAACTACATCTTCCGCAATGCCGCCAGCGACCAGATCCAGTCGGAAATGATCGTCCAGGAAGCCGTCGACCGCCGCAAGTTCAAGAAGGTTGCCATCCTGGCCGACTCGACCAACTACGGCCAGCTCGGCCGCGAAGACCTGGAAAAGGCGCTGGAAAAACGCGGCCTGAAAGCTGTTGCTGTCGAAAAATACAACATCAAGGACGTCGACATGACGGCCCAGTTGCTCAAAGCCAAGCAAGGCGGCGCCGATGTGCTGCTGACCTACGGCATCGGCCCGGAACTGGCGCAGATCGCCAACGGCATGGAAAAACTCGGCTGGAAAGTGCCGCTGATCGGCAGCTGGACTCTGTCGATGGGTAACTTTATCGACAACGCCGGCAAGAACGGCGACGGCACCCGCATGCCGCAAACCTTCATCCAGGATCCGAGCAACGCCAAGCGCAAGGGCTTCATCGACGCTTACGTCAAGGCCTACAACCCGCCGCAAGGCCGCATGCCGTCGCCGGTGTCGGCAGCCCAGGGCTACGATTCGATCTACCTGCTGGCCGCCGCCATCAAGCAGGCCGGTTCGACCGAAGGACCGAAGATCCACGCCGCGCTGGAAAACCTCAACGAGAATGTCGACGGCGTCGTCACTTCGTACAGCAAGCCATTCTCGAAAACCGACCACGAAGCGATCGACTTCAAGAACACCGTGTTCGGTGAAGTCAGAGGCGGCAAAGTCGTGCTGGCCAAATAAGTTCGCGCCTGCCGCCGTTTTACAGTAATTCTGCGGTAATTCTTGGCCAGCCTTGATTGAATCAAGCCTGGCCAGATTTTTGTTGACCGGCGGCGCGCGGCCTCGCGCCCTGCACGCCGCCCACCGGATCACATCATGGATATCCTGCTACAGATTGTTTTCTCCGGCATCGCCCTCGGCATGATCTACGCCGTCATCGCCTTCGGCTACCAGCTTACCTTCGCCACTTCCGGCACCCTCAATTTCGGCCAGGGCGAGGCGCTCATGCTCGGCGCCCTGGTCGGCCTGTCGCTGGTCAGTTCGATCCACGGCGGCCCTTACCTCGGCTACCTGCTGATGATCCCCGTGTTGATGTGCTTCGGCGCGATGCAGGGCATGTTCTTCGAATGGATCGGCGTGAGCCCTGCCATCTAGATCATGTCCGAATTCGGCTGGATCATGTCGACCATCGCGCTGGCCATCATCTTTAAAAACGTCGCCGAGAACATCTGGGGCAAGGACGACCTGACCTTCCCCTCGCCGCTGCCGACCGCGCCGATCAACATCCTCGGCGCCCACGTGCAGCCGATGCAGATTGCCGGCATCGTTGGTGCGATCGCCATCATGCTGGCGGTCGAGCTGTTCAACCGCAAGTCGATCTACGGCAAGGCCGTCGTCGCTACCGCCAACGACCGCGACGCGGCTGGCCTGATGGGCA
>JAQGNM010000520.1 GCA_028291845.1 Massilia sp.
GACCACCTTTGCCCACGCCCGTCTACCCGTCGAAGCCCGTCCAAGCTCGGCCAACTCGGTCCAGGCAAATGACGGAGATGGCCCCGAGCGGCTTGGTCCTCGACAGCAAGCCGTAGCAAGGAATCCCTACTTGCTGGCGACAAATCGATGGTCGGAAATGATGCTGAAGGACAATGCGGTGTACTTGCAACTTACGGACTACGGCATGCGGCAGGTCGGGGAACCGCAAGACACGCACAAAAATGACGAAGGCTTATTGGGCAATGTACTGAAGGCGATGGCGCTTAGCGGCGTGAAGCAATTACTTAATCACAGCCTCGCACTGTCGTTGACCGACATGCGATCCGCACTGGTTCGGGACGGTGAAGTTGTGCTTGTCACGTGCCAGGGCAAAGAAGTGTTCAACAAAGTCAAGATCAACGACCAGGTACAAAAGTTTCCGCAGGATAAAGCAGAAGATTTTGCCAAAAACATCAATCGGCTGCGGGCAAAATTGCCGGCTTGCCGGACGTGACTTTCCGCTTGTGTTCGAATGTCCGCAACATGCTTCATGCCTTGACTTACCGGTTCCAGTATCATGTTTCTTTCCGGACTGCGCTGCGGTCCATCCCTTGCCCTCCATGCTGGCGCCGACGCGATGAAACACAGGCTCTTCCTTTTCGACTTGGACGACACGCTTCTCGACTTCAAAGCCTCGGAACAGTCTTCGTTCGATGCCACAATGCGTGAACTCGGTATGGGCGAAGCCCCTGATGGGCTGTTCACTCAGTACCAGGCTATTAACATGGAACTCTGGAGGTCTTTCGAGAACGGTTCCGTCTCGAAAGACTACTTGAAAGTGGAACGGTTCCGCCGTACGTTCGACGCGAACGACCTGGACCTGGACCCTGAAGCAGCCAGCCACCTGTACCTCGAGGCACTATCTGACACGGTGGTTTTGATCGACGGCGCGCAGCAGCTGTGCGAGACCCTTGCCGGCATTGGCGAAGTGGGCATCATCACCAACGGCGTCGAGTCCATTCAGCATCGCCGCATTACGGTCTCCGGGCTGCGCTCCTGCGTCTCCTTTATTGCTACCTCCGAAGCGTGTGGCCATGCCAAGCCCGACGGTCGATTCTTCGACTACACGGTGAAACTGGCGCGCTCTTTCGCGCCCAAAGACACGATCATGATCGGCGACCGCCTCGATGCGGACATCATTGGTGCGAACCGGTTCGGGATTGAAAGTTGCTGGTTCAATCCTGGCCAGCTAAGCAACGACACGCATGCGCTGCCGACATGCGAAGTGGCCTGCCTGCAGGACGTCATACCGGCGCTACGAAAGCAAGCGCAGGATCAACCCTGAAAAACGGACACAAACTCAACCGTCCCGTAGCGATTCGTTCGCGGTTATTGTTCTGTTCGTGTGCGTTTTTCGGACTTGACCCTGTGCTGCTCAGTGCCGCTCAGAAAATCGTCGATGTCCTCGTAGCTGACACCAAAGGCAAGCTCAGTTGAAGCCATGCCGGTGCAAGATCGCCCGGTCAGCTGGGCTCAGTACGAAGGCAACGAAGCGCTCTCCTGCGACTGAGGATGGCGCGGCGCCAGTGCCATAGGCGCTGCGTACGTTCAGTGCGTCGGGAATTCGCAACGCCATTAAACCCGGCAGGGCGCGCAGTGTGCTCGCCGTGTTGGTGCAATACATCACGTAGGCATCGGCCTTGTCGTTCTCAAAGGCAGTTACGTAAGGCGGTTTTTCGCCAGGCGTTGGCGTGCTCGCCCCCGATAGCTTGATGGCTTTGGCGTCAAAGCGGGCGAATGCGCCTGGATAAGCCTTGTCGGCATTACGGAAGAATTGCCAGGTGTAGTCCCCCATCGGATCAGAAACCGGCGTCGAGGTAGCCAAGCGTACAGTCGGCTTCAACAGGCTGTCGACCAGGGCCGCCTCGGTCAGGCCTAGCGCCTGCGTCGATACGACGCACAGGTCGTTGTAGGCAATGTGACCGACCGGGACAACAACTTCTTTGCAGCCAGCACACCCGTATGCTCGACCGCCGCTGAGGCGAACACGTCCGCCTTGCGCCCCTTCTCCATATCTTCGCGCAACTTGCCGGAGGGGCCATATGACGCGGAGATGCCGATGCCGGACTCGCTGCGGTAGGCCTCGCCCACTTCGGTCATCGCCTCGCGAAGGCTGCCGGCCGCCAGTACAGTGACTTCGGCCGGTCCGGCTTGTTGGGCGAGAACAGGCACAGTACATGGGAGCAGCAGCGCTGCCATGGCAATCTCCTTTTTCATCAATTCTCCTCAGTTTTGAAACTATTTCCGAATACCCCTGCTCGCTGCTCTCGCCAGACTTGGCCCGAAAGTTCTGTCCGCGCCATCTGGTCCGCTTTCTCTCACCTTACCCCACGCGTCGCCGCTGAGCAAACGCAGGAATAAGCTGCGGAAGCATTGACGCACCTGCAAGGATGAGCCCAACGGCGCATACACCCGGCCAGTGCCATTCGCTCCACGCATAATTGCCCAGCGTCGCGCCGACTGCTCCACCCGCAAAACGGATCGTCATATACAGCGTGTTAGCGCGGCTCATCGCTGTGCTCCGAACTGCCAGGTTGCGCGCCATGTTCGAGACGTGCGCGCTTTGCATGCCGAGGTCGAGCAGGATCACGCCGACGATCAGACCGCCGATACTCGCGCCCTTCCAGGCAAGCAGCACCCAGGAGGCAATGAAGACGATGCTGGCGGCGAGAATGACACGACGCGGATCGTATGTATCGGCCAACTTGCCGACGGCGTACGATGCACTTGCGCCAGCGACGCCAACCAGCCCGAATAGTCCGGCCGTCTCGCTGCCGTAACTGGTATCGAGACGGTGCAGGTGGAACGCGAGCGTCGTCCAGAACGCGCTGAATGCGGCAAATTGCAACGCCGCAATCAAAGCGGTCTGTCGGACGACAGGCTCTTCACGCAGCAATGCAAACAGCGAACGCATCAACGCGGCATAGCTGCCCGCGAACGTGGGTTCGACGCGTGGCAGCAAGCGCGCAAGCATGATGGCAACGGCCACCATCGCCACTGCCGCGAATGCGTAGACGGCGCGCCATCCGAAATGCGCCCCGATCGTGCCCGATATCGTGCGAGATACCAGAATGCCGCAAAGCAAGCCCAGCATCACAATGCCGACGGCCTTGCCGCGGCCTTGGGGCCCTGCAAGCTTTGCCGCATAAGGCGTGAGCAGTTGCGGCGCCACGCTCGCCATGCCTGTGGCAAAGCTGGCCGCCACGCCCCACGGCAGCGTGGGCGCCGCCGCCATCGCGACGAGCGCGACGACGGCCGCCCCTAGCGTGAGTGCCAGGAGCTTGCGAAGCTCGACCTTGTCGCCGAGCGGAATGAACAAGAGCAGCCCAAGCGCATAGCCGGCCTGCGCGGCGATGGAAATCGCGCCGGCCTGACGTTCGGTCACCGCGAAGGTATGCGCGAACTCGACGAGCAAGGGTTGGTTGTAATAGTTGTTGGCGACGACGAGACCGGCGGCGAGCGCCATGACCCAGTAAATCGATTGTTTCATATGCGCCCATCCTTTTCGCTATGTTCCAGGTCCTCGCGCCCGCGCCGTCATGCGCCAGCTTTTGTCGATTACTCGAACAGACTGTAGACTATTTCTGTTTTCAAGAGTATGTCGTGCAACGGCAATTACTCTTCCGATTCGAGGAAGGATGTTGGATGGACCGATTCGATGCGATGACTGTGTTTGTGCGGGTGGTGGAGACTGGTAGTCTTTCCGCCGCGGCCCGTGCGATTCCGATGTCGCTTACTTCGGTGAGCAGGCACGTGTCGGCGCTTGAGAAACAATTTGGCATGCAGCTGCTGCGCCGCACGACACGGCACATTGCGCTGACCAACGAAGGGCGCCTCTTTTTCGAGCGCGCGAAGTCCATTCTCGCGGAGCTGGACGACGTCGGCACCTTGCTCAGCGCGGGCCGCGACGCCCCGGCGGGGCGTTTGCGAATCGCTTCGCCGGCACTGCTCGGGCGCACCGTCATCGCCCCCCTGCTGCCGGGCTTTCTTGCACGCCACGCCGCGGTGTCGGTCGAACTGTTGCTGGTCGACCGCGCAGTCAATCTCGTCGAAGAGGACATCCACCTCGCGATTCGGGTCGGCCGCCTGCCAGATTCCGCGCTCGTGGCCCGTAAGATCGGTGAGGTACGCATGGTCGTTTGCGCCGCACCGTCCTACATCGCACGCCGCGCTGCGCCTTGCTCGCCTGACGAATTGCGCCAGCACGACTGCCTGGTTTTCTCCGACCAGCCGGGCCCGGTCGATTGGCGCTTCAAGTCCGCAAATGCGCGCCATTCCGTCCGCATTACAGGCCGCCTTTGGGCCAACGCTCTCGACGTGCTCGCTGCTGCGGCGATCGACGGTGCGGGCATCTTGCGTGCCCCGTCATGGCAAGTGGCGGGCGACATCGAGCATGGGCGCCTCCAGCCCATCCTGCAGGACTACGAAACAACGCCAGCGCCTGTGAACGTGCTTTTCGAACGCGCGCGGCGAACGTCCGCCTCGCTGCGGGCGTTTCTCGATTACCTGGTCGAATCGACGGCAACGGGTCCGTTGGCCCGGACGCAGCGCCTTCAGCCGTGCTCGGGTGAAAAGTAGAGGCTCTTGCCGCACTGATTACAAAGGTGGGAGTCTCGGCCACATTGCGCGCCCAATGCAGCGCTGCGTGGGCCGGCGCTTCACGCAGGCGCGGATCAATATGTCGACAGCTTCTCAGCCTTCGCCAGCGCATTTTTTACTTGCTCCAACGCTGCATAAGGCGCGCCATCCAGATAGAAATGGCCGCCATAATCCTTCACCGATTCAGGGACAGGTTCCAGCACAACGCGTCGCACCTTGGCATGCTGGATCTCCAGCGTGGTCCAGTTCGCATCTGCCGTTACAAAGCCAATGTGGAATGATCGTTTTGCCGCGCCACCAGGCGGCAGACCGCCAGCTTCGATCTTTGCTTGGCCGCCAAGAAAACCACTGCCCCGGAAGTCATTGTTATAAGAATCCGTCAGATTGGCAGTCGCAACCGGCGCTTTGGCGTCGTCCAGAAAGAGCGATGCCCGCCATTGCAATTGGCTCACGGGCAGGCGGCTATTGTTGGCGACATTGGCGCGTACGGTCGGTTGCAGGCCGTGAAAGTCACGCTCCATGGCGAACTCGATGTCTCCCATCGTCAGCTTGGCGATGTCGGCGAGCATCGCATCGTACTTCGGCTTGATGGCCTCGAGCTCAGCGATCCGTTTGGGCGCGCGATCCCGCACTGATTTGGCTTCACCGCGGATGATGCTGCGCGGCGTCGCATTCGGATACTTCTGGTTGAGCATATCGATGGACAGATCAGAAACGGCCCAGGTGAAATCTTGCGCGTTTTCCTCTGTCATGTCTTTGGCAGCCTTTGCCAGGGAGACGTTGTAGGTTTCGCTACCCTGCCCTGTCTGCAATGGCAGATCGAGCCCCTTTCCGCCGCAAGCGGCCAACAGAAGAGAAAGCGATATAACAGTGAGCGTGTCTAGAATTTTCATGGGGAGGCACCTGATAAATGAATGAAGCAATAACCGAAACGACAAGCGCGCCAGCAAACTGATTTTTCCTCGTTGCACTGGCGAGAATGTACCGCCGCAAACACGTGCGGCTACTGTCCTGAAGAAAGCAGAAAGCCCTTCAAGTCGGCCGACTTCGCCGCCTGCAATGGAGTAACGCCCGTCTTGTCCGGCTTATCCGCCTTCACGCTGGCGGCGCGCACGAACAGCTCGCAAGCCAACTTGTCGCCACGGCGCGCCGCTTCCACGAATTGCTCCTGGCTGTAGTAGCTCAGACCCATCGCACTCAAGTCTTTACGCGCTTGCAATGCCTGGCCGGCAGCGCTGCCGCCGGTGGCAAGCGGCGCTGCGGGCTGGGCTCCAGTGGCCGGCTGTTGCTGCCTTAACATCGCAGCGATGCGCGCCTGTACGCCCACCAGTTCGGCGGGCATGGCCTGCGCCGCCACGCCGCTCGATGTCGCGGGCACGCCAAGCGCCCCTGGCTGCGCCGCGGGGGCCGGATCGGCGGCGATGGATTTGCCGTTTCGCATCGGCTGCAACTCGACCAGCGTGACCTGCGGCGCGATGGCCACAAGCCGGGCTTCAATATCGTCGATCGTCTCACCGATGAACTTGCCCGAATCGCCGATGCCGATCGCGTTGGTGACCACCCGGCCCAACATTGCACCGAGCACGTTGGTGTCGGTACCGCCGGACTTCTGAACGAACAGCGCGTACACATTCACACGGTAGCCGTCCCGGTAGGCAAATACACATCCCTGCAATACCGAGACTTCGCCGTATTTCGCCATGGTGCGGTCGGACGAGGTAATCACCGCGCTGGCGCCGGGACAGTCCGGCACGCTGATGGGGCCGACCGCGCTGCCGACCTGCTGGAACGTCATTCGTGGCGCCCCGACCGGAAGTGGGTATGGCGCCATCTGCTGGACTGCCTTGATGCCATCGTAATGCTTCTTGAATGCGCTGGAGACCGCGACCTCGAGCGCATCGACGCTGGTCGTCCCGCCGCGAACATCGAAGACGGCAAATGTCGGTTTTGAATTGGTCGATGCGCGCAGGATGTTGTTCAGGCCATCCTGGGCCAGTGCTGCGCGACCGCTTGCGAGAAGCACGGCGGCAACGAGGATCGATTTTGCGTTCAGGTTCATGGGTGTCCTCTGGTGTGTGATGAATGGAAATTCATGATCAGCCGATCGACGGCGTGGTGATCACGTAGACGCCCGCCGCTGCACCCGCGCGAGCGGCGCCCCAGTTGTTGCCGGCGTCGGTCGCGGTCGCCGCAGCGCAATCCCAGCTGCTGGCAGCCGGTGCGAGGTAGCAGATCGACAGGCCCTGGGTGCTCGCAGTGCGCGACTTCAACAGGAAGAAAAACACGGTGGCGTCGACCGGGGTGAAATCGGCGACCAGTTCGAAGCCGTCGATGACACGGCCGGGCAGCCCCGCCAGCGATACGCTGTTCGACCATTTGCTGCGCCATGACAGGAAATAACGGCCGACATCCGCCGCCCCGGGGGCAACTGGCGCGGACGTCAGCTTGGCCAGGCCCGCCACGCAGGCGGCCGACCTGGCCGGCAGCACCGAGGCGAAATTCACGCCCATTTTCGATTGCGGGTCGCCATAGCCGGGCATATGGAAGCTGCCCGTCACCGCGCTGTAATTGTGGGTGTCCACTTGCAGGCGCACCGGGATGGTGGGCGACGCCGCGCCGGCCGGCGAGACCATCGCGCTGACATCGTAGAACGGCGCGCTCGAGCGCATCGTCGACGTCACGTTCAAACCACCATGCTGGGTCGACGCGCCAGTTGGCTCCTGGCTGCCGCAATAGAACATGGTCTCGGCATATACGCTGGCCTCGGGCGTGGCGGACGGGCCGGCCCCGCCTGCGCCGCAACCGGCAAGCAAGGTCATAAGCACAAGCGATAAGGTACTGCGGCGCAGCTGGCAGTGAGGATGGTGCATGTAAAGCTCCCGTTGTTGGCGATGACGCATATTGATGCTAGGCAACATTGGAGCGCAACGGGGTTTGCGACCGATGCGGCAATACGGGGAATGAATCGGGGTTTTGCAGGGAAAGCGGACGGCACGGCCCCCATTATTGGCCGATGCGGGCGAATGCCCGCAAAGCGCGCATTCATCCGCCCATTCGCTACCTTCGTCGCGAACCGGCTGGTGCATAATGTTGCACGACGTCAAGATGGGCACGATTCCCTGAATGGAGAACTATCATGCGTGCCTCTACACAATTTCACATGGCCAGCCTGCGCAGCATCGTGCTGTTGACGATACTGAGCGTCATATTCCTGTCCGCCATGATCACCGCCGGATTTTTTGGCATCCCGCATGCTTATTTGCCCGCTAACATGCGTCCCCTCGAAGCTGGCGACGTCGGCCTGTTCAAGCTGGCCAGCCTCGCCGTTTGCCCGATCGGCTATGCCTGGTTGATCACCAACCTTGCCGGAAAACAGGCCCGACGCCGGGATACATTACGCTACGCCCTCAAGCTGCAGTTGCAGGCGGTATTCGAAGTGCTGGCGTTCGGCCTGACGGTATGTACCGTCCTCGTTATCGTCCACCTTTTGACGGCGGAAATGGGCGCCGCGGCCAAATGGTCCTACCTGATCGACTATGTCGAAAGCGACGGCGCCAAGGTGGCCGCGTATGCCACCGCACTGTCGCTGCTGCCGCTGTCCATGCTGATCGCATCATGGCGCATGCATGGCTTGTCGCGGACACCGGCGGCGCTGGCGGCGGCCGTGAATGGCAGCTTGTTCCACAAGGCGGTGCGCTTCCACACCGACACCGATGCGGTGCGCAATGAGCTGGCCCGCCAACTCGAACGCCTCACCGGCGCCGGCACGCCGGGCCTGGGCCGCATCATGTACGGCAGCCACCCCAAGCTGACCAGCCGCGAGATCGACGGCGAGGTGGTCCATGCGCTTGCCTGGTTCAGCTGTCCGACCAAACTGCTGGTTTCCTGCCGCCCGCAGGCCGACGGCAGCCAGCAAGTGCAGGTAAGCTGCACCCTGCGTTCGGGCTTGTACGGCATGTATCTGCTACAGACGCCGCTCGATGCGGCAGCACAAATGCAATACATCGACGCTCACCTGTTACGCCCGCTCGCGGCCCAGTTGGCCAAGCTATCGGCCGAGCAGCAGCGCGACACCCAGCGCGACATGGCGGTGGCGACCCAGCTGCGGATTCTCCAGGCCCAGATCGAGCCCCATTTTCTGTTCAATACACTGGCGAACGTGCGCCAGCTCTACCGCACCAGCGTTGCCGATGGCGAGTCGATGATGGACCATTTGATCGTCTACCTGCGCTACGCCATGGACGATCTGCGCGCTGAAACCTCGAGCGTGGTCAAGGAAATGAATCTGGTAATGCATTTCCTGTCCATCATGAAGATCCGGATGGGCGAGCGGCTGTCTTACCAGTTCTCCATCGCAGAGTCGCTGCTCGAGCACCCGTTTCCCCCGGCGATGCTCATTTCACTGGTCGAAAATGCGATCCGGCATGGCCTGGTGGACTGCGAACATGGCGCGATCACCATGTCGGCCGGCAGGGATGGCGACCTGCTGCGCGTGACGATCGCCGACAATGGCGCCGGCTTTTCCAGCGTGGGCGGCAGCGGCCTCGGCTTGTCCAACATCCGTCAGCGGCTGGAAACGATGCACGGCACCCGCGCCTGGCTCGAAGTCGGCGCGCCCGCCAGCGGCGGTTTTACCGCAACCATCGTCATCCCCTTTCAGGAAAGAAATTGCTGATGCCCACCGCCCTACTCGCCGAAGACGAACCGCTGCTGCTTGCCGAATTGCGCGACGCTCTTGCCGACCTGTGGCCCGCCCTGCGGATCGTTGCCGAAACGACCGATGGCGCGGCAACGCTGGCCGCGCTCAGGCAGCACGCCCCTGATGTGGCTTTCCTCGACATCAATATGCCAAAGGCCAGCGGTTTGGATGTCGCACGCAACTGTTCAGCGACCACTGCGATCGTCTTCTTGACCGCCTACAACCAGCACGCGCTGGACGCCTTCGACATCGGCGCGGTCGATTACCTCCTCAAGCCGCTAGACCGGGGTCGGCTGCTGAGCACCATCGAACGCTTGAAGCAGCGCCTGGGAAGCGTTGCCGGAGTGCCCGTCATACCGGCGGTGGCGGCGCCGCCGGTTGCAGCGCCGGCATATCTGTCCTGGATACAGGCTTCCGTCGGAAGTCTGTTGCGAGTCATCACTGTCGATGAAGTCATTTATTTTCAGTCGGACGCCAAGTACACGCGCGTCGTGACGCCTCAGGTCGAGGCCTTGATCCGCATGCCGGTCAAGAACCTGGCTGAACAGCTCGATCCGCAAGAGTTCATCCAGGTCAGCCGGGGCGCCATCGTCAACCGTCGCCGGATCGATGCCGTCATGCGCCGCGACGGCCAGATGGAAATCCGCCTCAAAGGGCGCCAGGAGGTGCTTGGCGTCAGCACGGGCTACCAGGGACAGGATGCGTTTCGGCAGATGTGAGCGGCATTTGCAGAACACGGAGGGCCAAGTCAGCCCAACCTGGGTCGAAGCAGCCTGAACATTTAACCGCCTATTCTAAGCGTGTCCGGCTTCAAACGATGCATCGTCAACGCGCGCGCTTGCGTAGCGGCTGGAGCTTTAAGCCCGTCGATGGGATGATCCATTTTGAAAATGCTGACGGCGCGCGCCAGCAAGGCGGCCTGTTCATGCATCGACTCGGACGCCGCCGCCGCTTCTTCGACCAGGGAGGCATTTTGTTGTGTCACCGTATCCATCTGGCTGATGGCCACGTTGATTTGCTCGATACCCGCTGTCTGCTCCTGGCTTGCAAGGCTGATTTCACCGATGATATCGCTGACCCGTTTAACGCTGTCGACAATATCTTGCATGGTACTGCCGGCCTGGTCGACGAGGCGGGCTCCGTCTCCCACCTGTCGGACCGAGTCGGTAATGAGCACCTTGATTTCTTTGGCAGCAGCCGCCGAACGCTGCGCCAGATTGCGTACCTCCGACGCGACCACCGCGAAGCCGCGGCCCTGCTCACCCGCACGCGCCGCTTCCACAGCGGCATTGAGCGCGAGAATATTGGTCTGGAACGCGATGCTGTCGATGACGGCAATGATATCGACGATCTTGGTCGATGCCGCATTAATCGAATCCATGGTTTCGACAACTTTGGAAACGACGGTGCCGCCACGCACTGCGACATCGGTTGCCGACCGTGCCAGCTGATCCGCTTGCCGGGCGTTGTCCGCATTCTGCCTGACCGTGCTGGTCAGTTCTTCCATCGAAGACGCCGTCTCTTCCAGTGAACTGGCCTGCTCTTCGGTGCGCGAAGAAAGATCGTGGTTGCCGGCGGCAATCTCGCTCGACGCCGTCGAGATGAGGTCGGTCCCGCCCCGTACCTCGCCGACGATGTTAATCAGGCTGTGGTTCATGTCTTTTAATGCTTGCATCAACTTCCCGGTCTCGTCGCTCGACTGGACTACGATGTGGCTGGTCAAGTCGCCGGCGGCCACCGCTTGTGCGATTTTTACCGCGGCGTTGGTCGGCACAGTGATCGATCGTGTCACCAACCAGGCTACCGCGATACCGATCAGGACGGCCAACGCCGCCAGTCCAAGCACCAACGAGTGCATGGCGTCATAACTTGCGGCCGCTTCTTCGGCAGCGAGCTTGTTATTCCTCAGTTGTTGGTCGACGTATTCAGCGATGGCGGCCTGCCATTTATTGGTCGCCGGGGCGGCTTCGCGCATCAGGACCTGGATCGCTTCAGCGTCGCTGTTGTTGCGGGCGAGCTGAATGACCTTGTCATTGAGTGGCCCGGTGAGCTGCTGCGCCGCCAGCACTGTGGCGCGCTTTTGTTCGCCAGCGGGAGTCGCCGGCGTCTTCAACAATGCGGTCCATGCCGTGTTGTACCGGCTCCGGGCATCGATGATTTTTTTTGCTTCAGCCTCGATTTCGCCGCTGTCGCTCACTAAAACAATGCTTCGGCTGACGCGCGCTACCACGTGCACGCTATCCGACATCCCATGCAACAACTCCATCTTGTAGACTTTCTTGTTGACGATCCGCTCAAGCGCTGCATTGCTGCGGGACATTCCATTGATGCCCAGCCCCGCAACCACGATTGTCAACGCGAGCACAATCGCAAAGCCACCTGCCAGGCGCGTGCCTATAGCCAAATTTTTGATTTTCATTTTCTCTTGAAGTAAAAGTGTAAATACACTATTTCGATTGTCCGGAGGCGTGCATGCGACGTGATGCGTGACGTACGTCGTCCGGGCGTGTCATGAAGGCGGCGAAGGGAAAACTTTCGGTACCGGCGGGATAGCGGGCGGCACGCAAACACAGGTAGGACGCCCTTGGGAAGCGACAAGGTATGGTCGCTTCAGGCAGTTACATCTAGCTAGTTAGGATAGGCACGAGGTTCCCCAAAATCAACTAAAAGTTAAATTTATGTTGTTACGGCGAAACGTAAGTTCTCAAATTGGTCGGACAAAGTTGGCGCGAGTGGTATCAATGGCAGTGTTTCCGAGCGAGACTCCGGACCTGGTGCCGTTAAGGCGAATTCTCGCTAACTACGCACTCTTGCAGATCTTTGACAGTACATGAAGAGCACCTGGCGCTTCCCATCGCAAATTTTACCCGGGTATTATTGACCATTCCATTTTACCCGGGTAAAATTGGTGCCTCACTTTCATCAAGAGAAATTATGGCTCTCCCAGTGTCGCGATCATTTACT
>JAQGNM010000539.1 GCA_028291845.1 Massilia sp.
CCGCGGTGGCCGCTGCGCCCCAGGCGGCAGCGGGCGTCGACAGCGCCGCCGCCCCGGCGCCGCCGCCCTGGCGGCCCGAACTGCGCGCCGTGATGTACGACCCGGCGCCCGGCCATTCACTGGTCAATATCAGCGGCGCCGTGCTGGCGCCGGGCGAATCGGTGCGTGGCTACCGGGTCGTCAAAATCAACGAACGCAGCGTCGTCGTGGCGCGCGACGGCGCGCGGCTCACCCTGACGCTGGACAACCGGGAAGCACCGCAATGAACTTGAAAAAAACCGCCTGCGCCATCGGTGCCGCCGTTGCTGCCGCGCTGGCCGCCGCCCTGGCGCCGCACGCTGCCGCGCTGGCACAGACCCAGGCGCAGCTCCAGGGCGCGCCGGTACAGCCGCCGCAGATGCAGACGCAGACGCAAGCTTCTTCCACGGCCGAAAGCGCGCCGATGTCGTTTGTCTTTCGCGACACCCCGGTCAGGGAGTTGTTCGAGATGCTGGCGCGGCGCGAGCGCATCAACATCGTGCTGGGGCGCGGCGTCAGCGGCAGCGTCGCCGTCAACCTGTACAACATGAGCACCCGCCAGGCCATCTTCGCGGTTGCCGAAGCGGCCGGCTACACGGTTTCTGTGCGCGAGAACGGCTACTTCATCGGCGACGCCAAGGCGCCGGCGGCGCCGCTGCAGCCGCCGGCAGGTCCCATGGAAGTGCGTTCGATGCGGGTGCAGTACTCGGAACCGAAGCTGATCGCCGAGATCCTGGCGCGCCACGTCTCGCCGGGCGGCGGCGTGACGGTGCTCGAACAGCGCAAGATGCTGGTGGTGGAGGACACCGCCGCCGGCCTGCGGAAAATCGAGGCGCTGCTGCGCGAGATCGATGCGCAGCCGCGCCAGATCATGATCGAGGCGAAAATCCTCGAGATCACGCTGGACCGCAACGAGAGCTTCGGCATCGACTGGACGCGCATCTTCAGCGCCGACGGCGTCAACCGCATCGGCACCACCGGCCTGGCGCCGCGCACGGCTGGCGGGCTGGCGCTGAACTTCGTCAACACCAACATCGAGGTGTATTTGAATGCGCTGTCGAGCAAGGGCAGGGTGCGTACCCTGGCCACGCCAAAATTGCTGACCCTGGAGAACCAGGAGGCGATCACCAATATCGGCGACAAGCTCGGTTACCGGCTCACCACCACCATCAACAACGTCACGGCCGAATCGATCCAGTTCCTCGAGACGGGCGTGATCCTGCGGGTGACGCCGTCGGTCGACGCCGCCGGCAAGATCGTCCTGAAAATCCGGCCGGAGGTCAGTTCCGGCTCCGTGTCTGCCGGCATCCCATCGAAAAAAACCACCGAGGTGGTGACCCAATTGGTCGCCAACGACGGCCAGGCCGTGCTGATCGCCGGCCTGATCAAGAACACCAGCAACTACCGCCGCACCGGCGTACCCCTGCTGGGCGACGTGCCGGTGCTGGGGCGGCTGTTTTCCGGCGACGAGGACAGCGGCGTGACCAGCGAAACGATTGTCATGATCACCCCGCGCATCGTGCCGGCCGGGGTCGACATCGACCCGGACAGCAGCCGCACGCTCGAGCAGAACGCCGCCGCGCTGCGCCGCCAGAGCGTGGCCGCGGGCGCGCTGATGGAGAAGGTGGAGCCGGCGCCTTGAGCGGACAGTGCGGCGTTGCGTTTGCGCCAGCGCAAGCGGGCGATTGGTAGCGCTGTTGCGTGGGTCTCATTTGATATAGCCTTGTGTATCAAAGGAGACAGCCATGACGACCGAAAAAAAGCCCCTCGTACCTGGCGCGGACGCGCCGATACGATACACGCAGGCGCCGCCGGTGGCGCCACTGCGGGCGGCCGAAGCGTCGGCGTCGTATGGCGCCGATCCCACCACCCGCATCGCCTTGATCCGCGAGGGCATTCCGGCCGCAGCGGTCGGCACCCTGGCCGCGCGCATGGGCATGAGCAAGGAGCTGATGCTGGCCAGCCTGGGCCTGTCGCGCGCCACCATCAGCCGCAAGGAGCGCGAGGCGGCGCGGCTGTCGAGCGACGAGACGGAACGGGTGCTGGGCTTCGACACCCTGATCGGGCAGGTCGAGACGATGGTGGCGCAGTCGGGCGATGCGCAACTGGCGGCCGCCGCCGGCTTCGACGCCGCACACTGGCTGGCCGGCTGGCTCAGTACACCGCTGCCCGCGCTGGGCGGGCTGGCGCCGGCCAGCTACATGGACACTTTCGAAGGGCAAAAGCTGGTCGGCGACACGCTGGCGATGGCGCAAAGCGGCGCCTACGCATGACGGTGGCATGCTGGCGCATCGCCGCCGAGGCGCCGGAATATGCTGCCAACGACCTCAGCGGCACCGGCGCCAGGATCACTGGCGGCCGCTGGAACAACAAGGATCAGCCGCTGGTGTACAGCGCCTCGAACATCGCCCTGGCGATCCTCGAAACCGTACACAGCCTGCGCAGCGGCCCCTTGCCGTTCAACCGCTACCTGGTGCGTATCGATATTCCGGACGCCATATGGCATGCGCGGCTGCGGCTCGATCCACTGCCGGGCGGCTGGGACGCGATTCCGGCCGGCGCCACCGCACGCGAGGTCGGCGACGCCTGGATCGCCGCGCAGGCCAGCGCCGTGCTGCTGGTGCCTTCGGTAATCGTGCCGGACGAGTGCAATGTGCTGATCAATCCGCAGCACCCGGGCGCCGCGGCGATCAGCTCGGTGAGCGTACGGCGCTGGATCTTCGATCCGCGTTTTTTCTAAGCCAGTCCCAGATCCTCAGACGCCGTCCGGCGCCGGCCCGCCCGGACCGCCCGGACCGCGTCCTGGCGAGCCCATGCCAGGCCGGCGCCCCGCCCCCCGTTCGCGCCCGCCATCTTCAGGCGATTTGCCGGCCGGTCCGCCGAAACGGTACGACAGGCCGACGTACAGCAGGCGGCCGTCGAAGCGGCGCGTGCTGGTTTCGCGCAGGGTCGCGCTGTCGATCACGGTCTCGATCTTGTTGGTGTTGAACAGGTCGGTGACATTGGCCACCAGGGTCAGTTGCGGCGTCACCACGTGGCGCAGCGACAGGTTGAGGGTGGAGTTGGGCGAGCGGTAGCCCTGGCCGGACAAGGTCTTGCCCTGCATTTGCAGCGCCAGTTGCAGCTGGTTGGCGGCGTCGTACTGGTAGTTCAGGCGCGCGCGCCCGGACAGCGAGTTGGCCACGCGGGTGCTGTAGAAACCCTCGCTGTCCTGGGTGGTTTGCTGGTTGCGCGCCAGGTTGCCGTTGGCATTGATGGTCAGTTTCGGCGTCAGCTTGCCGCTGACGGTGAATTCCAGCCCGCCGGCGCGGCTTCCGGCGCCGTTGGCGCGGGTGGTCAGCAGGACGTTGTCATCCAAAAAATAGCGGTAGTCGACGATGGCGTCGGTATCGCGCCGGAAGTAGCCGCGCAGGTTGGTCTCCAGGCCGGCCATGCGGGTCTCGTAACCGAGTTCGAAGGAATCGGTCTGGGTCGGTTTGAGGTTCGGATTGCCCGAGAAGACATTGAACTCGTCGCGGTAGATCACCGCGGGATTCAAGTCGCCGGCATTCGGCCGGCGCAGGCGGTGCGCGTAACTGAACCGCAGATTGCTGATGTCGCTGACTTTATAGGTGGCGAAAAAACTCGGCATCAGGTTCAGGTAGCTGTTGCTGGCCGCCGCCGTGCCGAGGCGCTGGTGGATATCGAGGTCGGTGTACTCGGCGCGCAGGCCGGCCAGCGCGCCCCACTTGTCGTTGATGCGGGTTTGCCAGGAGCCGTACAGGGCGGCGGTGTTTTCTTTTAATTCGTATTCGCTGCTGCGGCGCGGGTTGACGACGCCAAGGCCGCCATAGACGTCGGTGTACAGCGTTTCGCTCTGGCTGTCGTTGCTGGCCAGTTTATACCCCAGCTTGGCCGAACCGCCCGCCAGCGGGCGTTCGTAGTCGCCGGTGAAGTCGACGATCTTCTGGCGCATGTCGTTGTGCTGGCGCGCCTGGCTGTCGAAGGTGCCGGGGCCGAACACGGCGTAGGTGTTGGCGTAATTGCTGTCGCTGACGTTGTTCGAGCTCGATACGCGCAGGTCGATCTTCAGGGTTTCGCCCGGCAAGGCGCCCTTGTGATCGTAGCGCGCGCCCCAGCTGGCGTTGCGGCTGTCGCCTTCGCGCGCGGTGGCGCGCTGGTAGTCGGAAGCGACCGCGCCATCGACGCCGTCGAGGACGTAGTGATCGCGCCCTTTTTGATCGTTGCTGCGGCCGTTGAAGGTGGCGCTGGTGCTGACGCTGTCGTTGGCGCCGATGCTGTAGCTGACCGTGCCGTTGACGCCCACCGCGTCGTTCAAACCATTGCCCGTCGACTGCTGGGTACTGTGCAGCATGGCGCCGCTGGCGCGGTCGAGGCGGTCGCGCGTGACGTCGGCGGTGGAATTGCGGCCGTCGTGGCGCACGTTGATGCCGCCCTGGTAGCCCCAGGCGCCTTCGTTGTAGGTGCCGGAGACGGCGCTGTTGTAGCGGCCGGCCGAACCGAGGTTGGCGTTGGCCACGCCGGCGCCGCCCGGCTTGCGGTTGCGCCGCATGACCAGGTTGAGGATCGGGCCGCCGCCGGCTTCGTTGCCGAACTGGGCGCCGGGGTTGTTGATCACTTCGACCGACTCGATGTCGTCGGCCGCCATCGCCTGCAGGCCGGCGCCGCGGTTCTCTCCTTGCAGCATGGCCGACGGTTTGCCGTCGACCAGGATCTGCACATTGCTGCTGCCGCGCAGGGTGACGGTGCCGTCCGGGTCGACCGCCACCGAAGGCACATTGTTCAAGGCGTCGGCGGCGCTGCCGTTGCTGCTCGAGACATCCGAGCGCACGTCGTAGACCTGGCGGTCGATGCGGTTGGTGGGACGCTCGCCGGTGACGGTGACGGCAGGGAGCACGGTGGCCGGCTGCGCCTTGGCCGGCGCCGCCGCCGGCGTGGCGGCGCTGGTGGTCTGGGCAAAGGCCTCGGCGTGGATCAGGGCGGCGCCGCCGAGGCAGATGGTAAGCAAGGGATTGGACATGGATGCACTAATAAGGTTTGGCGCCGGGTAGAGACGATTTCGGCCGGCTGCGAGCACGAAGCGTAGCCCAGGCGGGGCGCGCCGATGGCGCTGCTTTACCAAACTTTACACGAGCGCGGCTTTTTGAACGTCCTGGAAACACTTCGATACATATCGACGGCTTCGCTTCACACCCGGCTGACGGAGACGGTGGCGCCCCGGCGCCGCGCCGTCACGCGCCGCGCGCTGCGCTTGCGCCACCAGATGATCACCCCCGTCGCGCTGAGCATGGCCACCACCACACCCATGAAGGAGATCAGGATCCTGCCCGGTAGCCCGAGGATGCGGCCGGAGTGCAGCGGGAACTGGGCCTGCACGAAGATGTCGGCGACGGTGCCTTGCCACGGCTGGCGCTGGCCCAGCAGCTTGCCGGCGCCATCGTAATACAGGTAGGGCGGGCCGACCCCGCCGGCGCCATGGTCGTCGCCGGGCTTGAAAAAGCTGACGCCGTAGACGCCGAATTCCGGCGAATAAAACACCCCGCCGGCCGGCTGCGGCCAGCCGCGCTGGCGGGCCTGCAGGCTGGCGACGTTGACAATGTCGGCGTACGACAGCGTCGCTTCGATCGGGTGCTGGCGATCGTTCGGTGCGATGCTGTCGAACGGCGACGGCGTCACTTTCGAGACGGTTTTGAGGACCGGATAAAACACCTCCTGGTACAGGTTGAGCGAAAAGGCGGTGAAGGCGAGGATCAGCAACAGCGCCCAGGTCCACAGGCTGAACGCACGGTGCAGGTCGAAATTGCGCTTGGCGCCGCCGGCGCGCCAGCGAATCAGCCAGGCCGGCTGCCAGCGCCGCCACCAGCTTTTGGCAACGCTCGATCGCGCGCTATCGGCTGGCGCGGAGCCACGCCCAGGGCGCAGCGGCAGGGTCAGATAAAAGCCGACCGCACTGTCGACCAGCCAGATCACGGCAACCCCGCCCATCAGCCATACGCCCCAGCGGTCGATGCCCCAGAATGCCGGGATGTGCAGGGTGTAGTGCAGCTTGTATAAAAACGAAACAAAGGTCTCCCGGGTGATCGGCCACACCGCGCCCCATTCGCGCCGCCCCAGTTCGGCGCCGTTGACGGGATCGATGAACAGCTGGTTGAAACCCGGCTCGAACAGTTTGTGCGAGACCGGGTCGACCCTGGCGCCGACGCCGACGGCCAGCGAGGCGCCCGGCTCGACATGCAGCGGCAGGTAGGTGATCCGCAGATGCGGGTAGCGCGCCTCGACCTGCCGCGCCAGCGCCAGCGGCGACTGGGCCGCGCCGCGCGCCGGCGCTTGCATGAGCTGCGGGTTGAGGATGTCGTCGAGCTCGTGGTCCCACGAGATGACTGCGCCCGTCACGCCCGAGACGAACAGGAAGGCGGCGGTGAACAGGCCGAAGTAACGGTGGATCAAGGTCCAGAAAGCGCGCATGGTGGCTCCCGGTTCAGAAGCGGTACTTCAGGGTCAGCGAGGTGCTGCGCGGCGCCGCGTAGGTGATCGCGCCATAGGCGGCGAACATGCCGAAGTGCTTCTTGTCGAGCGCGTTGTTGATGTTCAGCTGGGCCGACAGATTGCGGCTGATGTCGTAACGCGCCATCAGGTTGACCAGCGCGAAGCCATCCTGCTCGATCAAGCCATTGCTGACAGCCGGCGCATTCGGGTCGACCGTATAGGTGCGGCCTTCCCAGTTGACGCCGCTGCCGAGGGTCACAGCGTGCCAGTCGCCCGGCATCTGCCAGGAGGTAAAAGTGCGCAGCAGCTTGCGCGGATAAACGCTGTTCACGTCCAGGCCGGCAGCGTCGCGGGCGCGAAACTGCGAGTAGCCGGCGCTGACGTTCCAGCCCTTGAGCGGGGCGCCCGACACTTCCATCTCGAAGCCATCGCTTTTGGCGCCGGCGGCGGCGCGGTACCAGGTCTCGGGCAGCAGCGGGCCGGTGCCGTCGCGGTCGACGAGGCCCGCTTCCTGGCCGAGTTTGTCCTGCTTGATCTGGAACACGGCGAACGAGGTGTTCAGGCGTCCGCCCAGGTATTCGCCCTTGATGCCGGCTTCGTAGCTCTTGCCCTTGATCGGATCGAGCAGATTGCCGGCTAAATTTTTCAGGTTCTGCGGCTGGAAAATGTCGGTATAGCTGGCGTAGACCGAGTATCTGTCGTTGAGGTCGTAGACGATGCCGGCATACGGCGTCACTTCGCTGTCGTGCTTGATGGCGTAGGCCGGGGTGTACAGGCCGCCGCCGGTTTTTTCATAGCTGGTCACGCGCGCGCCCAGCACCAGCTTCAGCGCTTCGGTGATGGTCAGGCGGGTCATGCCGTACACGCCTTGTTGGCGGGTGCTGGCGCCCTCGTAAAAACCGAGCGCGCCCCAGTTCGGGGTCGGATAGGCGGCGCCGTTCCAGTTATTGAAATTGCCGACGCCGGCGTCGGCGCTGCCGTAATCGGCGGCGCGGCTGTCGGCATGAAAATCCTGTTTCATGTCGAGGTAGCCGAAGGCCGCTTCGTGCTTGCGGCCGAAGGCTTCGAACGGACCGCTGGCGTGCACGCCGACGTCGCTCTGGCGGGTATGGGTCGCATACGAGCCGGAGAACGCGGACATGCCCTCGCCGCTGGCGCGCGCGGGCACGCCGGAAAGGTACAGCAAATAGGAGTCGGAAGAACGCTCGCCGTGGCTGGCGTTGGCGCGCACCTTCCAGCCGTTCTCAAAACGGTGTTCGAGGTTGAGGAAGGCGTTGTCGTACCGGGTCGGCCAGCGGGTCCAGCTGGCCGCGCTGGTTTTGGCCACGTCCCAGTTGGTTTTCGAGCCGTCGGTATACCAGTAGGGCAGGCCGCCCCACATCGGGCCGCCCGGATTGGTCTTCTGGCGGCCGACGCCGGCCGACAGCACGGTGCGTGGGGTCAGATCGGCTTCGACGGTGGCGTAGACGGTCGAGCTGCGGTTCTTGCTCAGGTCGACCCAGCTGTCACCCTGGGTGGCCTCGGCCGCCACGCGGGCGCGCACGCTGGCGGCTTGATTGAGCGGCGTCGACAGGTCGATCAGCGCGCGCCGCTGGTTCCACGAGCCGACGGCCACTTCGGCTGATCCCGTCAACTGTTTAGAAGTGGCCTTCTTGCGCATCAGGTTGATCGCCGCCGACGGGTTGCCGGCGCCGGTCATCAGGCCGGTGGCGCCGCGCACCACTTCGACCCGGTCGTAGATGGCGGTGCTGCCGGCCACTTCGCCCGCGCTCCAGGCCTGGTCCCAGGTGGTGGGAATGCCGTCGATCTGCAAATTGCTGATGTCGAAGCCGCGCGCGGTGAACTGGGCGCGATTGCTTTCGTACTGGTTGACCGAGACGCCGGTGACGTTATTGACGACGTCGGTGACGGACAACAGGGCCTGGTCTTCGATGCGCTGCCGGGTCACCACCGACACCGATTGCGGGGTGTCGCGCAAGGACATCGACAGCGGCGTCGCGGTGCGGGCGCGCCCGCTGGTGTAGGAAGCGCTGTCCTCGGTGGTTTCGCCGAGCTTGCGGCCGGAGATCAGCACCTGTTGCACGCCTTCGGCCGGCACGGCGGCGGCTGCCGCCACGCCGTCCTCGTCCCCTGCGGATGCGGCCGCGGCAGCCGCCGCGCTCAGGCAGGGCAGGGTCAGGGCGACACAGACGGCGAGCCGATTCAGGCAAAAGTGGCGATGGGCGTGCGCGGGGAAATTCATTGGTTCTCCAGTGAAGAAATGTGGACGCACGGGCGCGCTTTGCGATGCGGAGACGCCGCCTGCAAAGTCGTCAATGACGGGTTTGAATAAAGTGAAATGATAATCATTCTCATTTAGCTTGTCAATGCGCGATTGTAAAACGATGAGGGCCGGGGCCCGGCTGGGCCCGCCGATGTTTGCAATTTGTCAAATAAGCACCCATCCAGCCCGATAAGCTTGATTCGCAACGACGAGCACGCGTGCGTGCAACTTGCCTTTGTCTGTCCAGTCGATCGGGGGTCGCATGAATTCTTTCCAGCGCCGTTCTCGCACCGCGGCATGGCCGCGCCAGCGGGGCGGCATCGCCATCATCTTCGGCGTCTTGCTGATCGTGATGATCGGCATGGCTGCGCTGGCGCTCGACCTCGCGCGCATCTACAACCGCAAGGCGGAATTGCAAAATGTGGCGCAGGCGGCTGCGATGGCCGCGGCCGCCGAGCTCAACGGAACGGCGGCAGGCATCGGCAGCGCCGTGTCGAGAGCGCAGACGGTGGCCGCCGGCATGCGTTACAACTACGGCAACGCCGACATCAGCTTGCCGGCCGCGGCCATCAGCTTTTCGGACACTCCCGATGGCGCCGGCGGCGGCTGGAAGGACGGCAGCGCCGCCGGCAGTACGCCGGCCGGACTGCTGTACGTGAAGGTCGATACGGACAGCGTCGACAGCCAGATGAATCTTGTCGAGACATTCATGATGAAGATTGTTTCGGAACAGTTCAGCGTGGCCAGGGTGGCGGGCCGCGCGGTGGCCGGCCGCGCCACCATCAACGTCACCCCGCTGGCCGTCTGCGCGCTGTCGAACGTGCCCGCCGCCAGGCGCATGCATACGAGTCCCGCCGGCAATCTCGAGGAATTGGTGCAGTACGGCTTCCGGCGTGGCGTCGCTTACGATCTGATGGGGCTCAACCCGGCTGGAGCCGATGCGGCAAACTTCATCGTCGACCCGATCGATCCGGTGGGGACGCTGGGCACGGCGTCCAACGTCAGCGCCGAAGTGGTGGGGCCGTACATTTGCACCGGCACCATGCCGATGCCGAAGGTCAGCGGCGGTACCATCACGGTCGGCCGGCCGTTTCCCGTTGGCGCCTTGTTCCACCATCTCAACGCGCGTTTCGGTTTGTCCGCCGGCCAGTGCAAGGCGGCCAACGCGCCTGCCGACAGCAACGTCAAGCAGTACGACTTCGCCGAGAACGCCAACTGGATGAGCGCCACGCCCGGCAAGCCGGCCGGGCAAACGGCGGCGCAGCTGATCGCGACCGATCCGGTGAGCGGCGCCACGGTGCGCCATACCGTCGCCGATGCCGATCCGACGCCGGGCGCCACCACGGCCCCGGCGTACGGACCGCTGTGGTCCTACGCCAGGGCGGCGAAATTCTCCGCCTATGCGGCCGGCGTTGCCGAACCTGCCGCCGGCTATGCCACCTTCGCAGTGGCCGATTGGGCGGTGTTGTACAACCCCGGCAAGCCGGCCGCCACCAGCAGCTACCCGTCGCTGCCGCCTTATCACAGTGGTAGTTCGTCGTTCGTCACGCAGCCGCCGAGTGACTATGCGCCCGGCGTAAAGAACCGCCGCGTGCTCAATGTGCCCTTGCTGGCTTGCCCGGTGGCGGCGGGCGCGCGGGTCTCGGCCACCGTGCTGGCGATCGGGAAATTTTTTATGACGGTACCTGCGACCGACGCCAGCGTGCCGGCCGAGTTCGCCGGCATCGTGCCGGACGACTATGTCGGCGGGCAAATTGAGAGAAAGGAATAGCCATGCGCAAATTTGGACGTTCACCACAGCGTGGCGTTGCGGCGATCGAATTTGCCGCGATCTTGCCCGTACTGCTGCTGTTGTTGGCGCTGCCGCTGTTTTTTGGTCGCATCTACTGGCATTACACGGTGTCCCAGAAAGCCGTGCAGGACGGCGCCAGGTACCTGTCGTCGATCCCGCTGTCGGAGATGCGGCAGCCGGACAAGGTCGGCTATTCGGTGGCGGTGGCGCGCTGGATCGTCGATAGCGAACTGGCGGACCTGAATCCCGGCAAGGATCAGATCGCCGTGACGATTCTCTGTGATAACTGGATCTGCGACGGATTGGCTCAGCCATCAACCGTGAGCGTGGGCGTGCGGATGCGGGTGTACGACTTCATTCTGCAGCCGTCCAACCCGCTGTCGGCCGGGTCGGAAGGCATGCTGCTGACGGCTGTTTCGAGGATGCGCTATGTATCCAATTAAATATCCAAATGAGTATCCAACTGCGCGGTGGCCGTCCCCCGCACGCCAGCGCGGCGCCTACCTGGTCGAGTTGTCGCTGCTGTTGTTGACCTTCCTGCTGCTGGTAGCGGGCGTCATCGAAGTGGCGCGTACGATCTACCTCTTCAATACACTGCAGGAAGTGACCCGGCGTGCCGCCCAGAGGGCCGCCGTCACCAACTACCGCAACACGGCGGCAATGAACGCGCTACGGCAGGGCGCGATCTTTCGCACCTCGCCGGGGACGCTGCGCTTCGGCGATCCGGTCAGCGATCGCCACGTCCTCATCGATTACCTGGCGCTGGTGCGCGCCAACGACGGCACGCTCACGCCCACCCCCATCAGCGCCGGCGGCATGCCGAGCTGCCCGTCGCGCAACCGCCATATCTGCAGCGCCGATCCCAACGATCGTTACTGCATTCGCTTCGTGCGGGTGCGCATCTGCGAACCGGGCAGCGGCGCGGCGTGCACCCCGGTGAGCTACCGACCGCTGATGGGCTTGATTCCCTTCGCTTTCACCTTGCCGCGCTCGACCACCATCGTCAGCGCCGAGTCGCTCGGCTACGTGCCCGGCGCGACGATGTGCCCATAAACCTCGGCAAATTTCAGCGCACCGCCGGCTGCGCTGCCGGCACGCGGCGCCCGCCGGCCACCAGTTGCACCACAACGGCGACGGCGATATTGATCGCCAGCGCCAACAGGCCGGTGTAGACGGAATACTTGTCGCCGCCCAGCAGCAAGGTGTGCACCGGCTTGACGCCGTCCATGAAGGCAATCGTGCTGCCCGAGACGATGCCGACCGCCCAGCCGGCCAGCAGCGCGCGCGGGCCGAACCAACGGTGGAACAGGCCGAACACCACCGCCGGGAAGGTTTGCAAAATCCACACGCCGCCCAGCAGTTGCAGGTCCAGGGCGAATTTGGTCGGCAGGAACACGATGAACACCAGCGCGCCCAACTTGACCACCAGCGACACCAGTTTCGCCACCTTCGCTTCGCCGGCCGGGGTGACGGCGGGGTTGACGTAGGCCTTCCAGAAATTGCGGGTGAACAGATTGGCGGCGCCGATCGACATCACCGCCGCCGGCACCAGCGCGCCGATCGCAATCGCGGCGAACGCGAAGCCGCTGAACCAGCTCGGGAACAAGGCGTTGAACAGGGCCGGCACCACGTCGTTGTTGGTCTTGACGGCGATTTTGGCGGCATACGCCATGTAACCGAGCAGGGCGATCAAGCCCAGCAGCACGGTATAAATCGGCAGGAACACGGCATTCTTGCGGATGGTGTCGGCGCTCCTGGCAGCGAAAATGCCGGTCAGGGTGTGCGGGTACATGAAGGCGGCCATGGCCGAGCCGAGCGCCAGGGTGGCGAACGGCAGAAACTGCTGAGGCTGCAGCAACAGGCCGGTGGCGCCGCCCTTGGCGGCGAAGGCTTCGCCGGCGCTATGGAACACCGCGCTGTAGCCGCCCAGTTTCATCGGCACCAGCACCACGGCGACCAGCACCACGATGTAGATCATCAGATCTTTGACAAATGCGATCAGGGCGGGGGCGCGCAGACCGGCGGCATAGGTGTACAGGGCCAGGATGACGAAGGCCGCTGCGAGCGGCAATTCGCCGGTCAGGCCGAGCGCCTTGATCACCACTTCCATGCCGACCAGCTGCAGGGCGATGTAGGGCATGGTGGCCAGGACGCCCGTCAGCGCGACCGCCAGCTCGAGCGGGCGCGATTGATAGCGACCGTAGACGACGTCGGCGGCGGTGACGTGGCCGGCCTTTTTCGCCGCATGCCACAGCTTCGGCATGATCATGAAGACGATCGGGTAGACCAGGATCGTGTA
>JAQGNM010000127.1 GCA_028291845.1 Massilia sp.
TGCTGCACCGCTGGGCCAGCGAAGGCATCGGCCTGGCCTGGCGCTCGACCTGGGAGATCCAGGCGCAGCTGGCGGCCGGAGAGCTGATCACGGTGCTCGACGAATACGCCCTGCCCGACTACGACATCGTCGCCGTCTACGTGCAGCAACGCCACCTGCCGGCCAAGGTGCGCTTCTTTATCGACGCCTTGAAAGCGACGTATGCGCAGCCGGGCTACTGGCGCCGGCCGATGCCATCGGCCGGCACAAACTAAAAAAAACGCCGGCCCGCAGGCCGGCGTTCTTATTCATGCCGCGTCACTTCAGGCGGCACGCTTGGAGGTTTCGGCCGCGTCCAGTTTGGCGTTGGCTTCGTTGATGAACTTGCGGCGCATCGGCAGCAGCACGAATTTCGCTGCGATCGCCGCGGCGATGGTGATCGACGCCGAGAAGATGAACGCGCGGTCCCAATTGCCGCCGGCTGACAGCACCGACGCCAGCGGCACCAGCAGCGATGCGGTTCCCTTCGCCGTGTACAAGGTACCGGCATTACCGGCGGCGAACTTGACGCCGAAGGTGTCGGCGCACACCGCTGGGAAGATCGAGAAAATCTCGCCCCAGAACAGGAAGATCAGCGCGGCGAAGGTCATGAACAGCACCGGTTCGTGGCCGAACTTCATCAGGCCCAGCATCGACAAGCCCTCACCGAGGAACACCACGAACATGGTGTTTTCGCGGCCCAGGCGGTCCGACAGGAAGCCGCACAGGGGGCGGGTGAAGCCGTTGGCCAGGTTGTCGATCGACAGGGTCATGGTCAGCAGCGGCAAGGTCACGCCCAACAGGCTGATCGGCAGTTTGGCCAGGCCGTAATCCTTGGCGATCGGGCCGATCTGGGCGGTGGCCATCAGGCCGCCGGCGGCGACCGCAACGAACATCACGTAGATAAGCCAGAAGATCGGCTGCTTCAACATGGTGCCGGTCGAGTAGTCGACGCGGGTGGTGACCACGCGGGCCGACGGCATCACGCCTTGCGGTGGCTGCGGACGCACCATGAACATCGCCAGCACGAAGATCGCCACGCCCTGCAGGATGCCGAAGGTGATGAAGGTGTGCTCGTAGCCCGAGGTCTGGATCATGTTGGCGATCGGGATGACGGTGACGGCGGCGCCGGCGCCGAAGCCGGCGGCGGTCAGGCCGGCAGCCAGGCCGCGCTTGTCCGGGAACCATTTGAGGGCATTGCCGACGCAGGTGCCGTAGACGCAGCCGGCGCCGATACCGGCGATGACGGCGGCGGCGTACAGCTCGGTCAGGGTGGTGGCATAGCCGTCCATGACCCAGCCGACCGCGGCGAAGATGGCGCCGCCGGCGATAACCGGACGGGGGCCGAATTTATCGACCAGCCAGCCTTCGATCGGCACCAGCCAGGTTTCGACCAGAATAAAGATGGAAAACGACAGCTGGATGGCGGATAAGCCCCAGTGGTTCTTGGCGTCGAGCGGACTGACGAACAGGGTCCAGGCGTACTGCAGGTTGGCTACCAGGCCCATGCAGATGATGCCGAAGATGAGCTGTAGCCAGCGGTTGGGGATTTTGGTCATGAATGAGTCTCCTGGGGTGTGCATTGACAGGCGAGTTGTGTCCCGCTCTTCCTACGAATTCACACGTGTAAATACATTGATGTCAATTCAGTAGGTATCTATGTATTTTGCGGAAACAGTGAATTCAAATCATTGACCGCGGATAAGAATTTACAAAGCCCGGAGAGAAAAAACTTAGCACCGGGGACCGGCCCTGCGGGCCTGGGCGGCCCCGCCTGTCCCCCGCTTTACGGCGCACGCAAAAAAAAGAGGACAGGCGCTAAACGCTTGTCCTCCTCTGTTACGACAACTAAAAAAAGCTGGGGACAGGCCCGCAGGGCCTGTCCCCGGGCCTGTCCCCGGCCTGAATTACGCTTCCGCGCGCGCCTTCTCGGTCGCAATCAACACCTGTCCGCCACCATACGTGCCCTGCACCGGCTCGTCGCCGCCCAGGGTGATCCGGATCGCGCAGTATTTAAACTCCGGGATCTTGGCGAACGGATCGAGCGCCGCGTTGGTCAAGCGGTTGATGGCCGCTTCGTAGTAGCAGAACGGCACGAACACGGCGCCGCGCGGCGAGGACTCGTCGGCGCGGGCGTACAGGCCGACTTTGCCGCGGCGCGACTCGATGGTGATGATGTCGCCCGGCTGGCCGCCCATGGCTGCCAGGTCGAGCGGGTGCACCAGCGCCACCGGATCGGGTTCGAGGGCGTCGAGCACCAGCGCGCGGCGCGTCATGCTGCCGGTGTGCCAGTGTTCCAGCTGACGGCCGGTGATCAGCACGAACGGATACTCGGTGTCGGGCCGCTCGGCCGCCGGGATGATGTCGGCAGGGACGAACTTGGCACGGCCCGATTCGCGCGGGAAGGTCTCGGTGAACACCACCGAGGTACCCGGATCGCCTTCGTTGACGCATGGGTAGGTGACCGAATGCTCCTTCTCCAGGCGATCCCAGGTGATGCCGCCGATGCTAGGCATCGTATGGCGCATTTCATCGAACACTTCCGAGACGTGGCTGTACTGCCAGTCCAGGCCCATGCGGTTGGCCAGCTGCTGGATGATCCACAGGTCCGGCTTGGCGTCGCCCGGTGCGTTGAGCGCCTTGCGGCCCATCTGCACAAGGCGGTCGGTATTCGTGAACGTGCCGTCCTTTTCCGGGAACGCGGTAGCCGGCAGGATGACGTCGGCCAGGTAGGCGGTCTCGGTCAGGAAGATGTCCTGCACCACCAGCAGGTCGAGGGCCGCCAGCGATTCGCGCGCGTGGTTGGCGTCCGGGTCCGACATCGC
>JAQGNM010000544.1 GCA_028291845.1 Massilia sp.
GGCGCTGTGGCCGAGGGCGTACCACAGGGCCGGGGCGTCGGCCAGCAGCCGGGTCATCTCGAGGTCGAGCTCCTCGATCGGAAAGGCGGCGTCAAAGCCAAACGCCTCGCGGGCGCCTTCCGGACCGTACCTGAAACCATCCCAGATTTCGCGCTCGATGTTTTTCGGGCGGCAGAACAGGATCGATTGCGCCGGCCGGTCGCCGCGCGCGGCCACCAGCGCCAGCACGGCGTCGGGCTCCGTAAAACCGGTCAGATAATAAAAATAGCTGTCGTGGCGGTACGGATATTCGGCGTCGCCGTTGCGTAGCGCCTCGGGCGCGGTCGGCAGCACCGCCACCGCGCCCGGCTGCATCTGCGCCAGCAGTTTGGCGCGGCGCGCGGCAAAGGGGGCGTTCATGAGGCGGCGCGCTTGAGCGGCGCGTTCAATTCTTCCAGCTGCTCGATGGTGCCGACATTGACCCACTGACCGTCGTAGATCTCGCCGCCCACCTGGCCGAGGTCGATGTACTTGCGCATCAGCGGGCTGAACTTGGCATGCTCGCCCGGCGTGATACCGGCGAACATTTCAGGGCGGTACACGCCGATGCCGGCGAAGTTCCATTTTGGCTCGCCCTGGTTCGACAGGCTGTACATGTTGATCGCAAAATCCCCGTCCGGGTTATGCCACGGGTTCGGTGTCAGGTACAGCCAGGCCACGTCGCGCTTGTCGGGCGGGTAGGGATTGCCCCACATATCCTTGTCATGCAAGACGTCGAGCACCTGGCTGAAGTCGAAATACGGGCAATAGATGTCGCCCGAGACGGCGACGAATGGCTGGTCGCCCAGCAGGTGCAGGGCGTTGGCGATGCCGCCGGCCGTTTCCAGCGCGGTGGCTTCCTTCGAGTAGACGATGGAGGCGCCGTACTGGCTGCCGTCTTTCAGTTCGTCTTCGATCATCTGACCCAGGTGGGCGTGATTGATGACGATCTCGGTGATGCCGGCGCGCACCAGGTTGAGCACCTGCCAGGTGATCAGCGGGCGGCCGCGCACTTTCAGTAATGGCTTGGGGCAGGCGTCGGTCAGCGGACGCATGCGCTCGCCGCGGCCGGCGGCAAAAATCATCGCTTTCATGGGAACTCCGTCAGAACGTGTAGCCGACCTGCGGCGCTTTTTCCTCGAACGCGTCGAGCAGGCGCACCAGCGGTTTCAATGCGCTGTAGCGGTTCGCCGTCTTGCGTACGTAGTCGAGCACGGTCGGCAGGTCGCCCATATAAATGCTCTTGCCGTCGCGGTAGTGCAGGCGGCAGAAAATGCCGAGGATTTTCAGGTGACGCTGCAGGGCCATGAATTCGAAATCGCGGTAAAAACTGTCGATGTCGGGATTGACCGGCAAGCCGACCTTCTTGGCGCTTTGCCAGTAGCGCACCACCCAGTCGAGCACCATTTCCTCGTCCCACTGGATATAGGCGTCGCGCAGCAGAGACGCGAGGTCGTAGGTGACGGGGCCGTAGACGGCGTCCTGGAAATCGAGCACGCCGGGATTGTTTTGCTCCATCCACATCAGGTTACGAGAATGAAAATCGCGGTGCATGAAGACCTGCTGCTGGGCCAGCACATTGGCCGTGATGGCCTCGAACACGGCGTCGAGCTGCTGTTGCTGGGCGGGCGTCATGGTCACGCCCAGGTGTTTTGAAATAAACCATTCCGGGAACAAATTCATTTCGCGCAGCACGAAGGCGCGGTCGAATTCAGGCAGCACGCCGGCCTGGCTAGTGAGCTGGAATTTGATCAGGGTGTCGACCGCGTCCGAATACATGAGCGCCGCGTTGTCGACATTTAAGCGCGCCAGGTAGGTGGTGTTGCCCAGGTCGGACAGCAGCAGGAAGCCGTTGGGGACGTCGCGGGCGACGATGGCCGGCACGTTCGCGCCGGCCTCGAGCAGCAGGCCGGCGACGTGGATAAATGCCGGGACGTTTTCGCGCTCGGGCGGGGCGTCCATGGCGATCAGGGTGGCGCCGACCTTGTCTTGCATGGCGGGCACAACGTCGAAACGGAAATAACGGCGGAAACTGGCATCGGACGAGGCGGGACGGCGGCTGCCGAGCTCAACGAGTCCGAGGGTGTCGAGCCAGCTCGTCAGTTGCGCGAGGCGGGCATCGGCCGAGGTCGTCGGGGTAGAAGATGAAGACATTGACATGGAGCGACCTGTGGAATACGGATGAAGGTGAGGTATTCCCATATAATAAGGGATTAGCCCCAAAAAATCGCCCTCCAATAGTGTTTGCCTTCGTTTCATGAGCTGGACTTCAGCCCCTTTCCCCCTGACCCGCCTGGCCTGTGCGCTCGGCGCCATCGGCGCCGTCTATAGCGTCACCGCGCTGCCTGCGCACGCCCAGGCGGCCTTGCGCCCGGCGCGCGGCGTCGACGACCCCAACGCGCCGACGGTGGCCGAAGCCGAACGCATCACCGGCCGCCCGGACCGTGAGATCACGCTGGAACGAAACGCCGAGATCACCCGCGGCAAGACCCGCATGACGGCCGATGTCGCCTGCTACGACGTGGTCGAGGACCGCGTCAATGCCAAGGGCAACGTCAACATGTGGCGCTTCGGCGACCGCTACCAGGGCGACGCCCTGCAATTGCAACTCGATTCGGGCAAGGGCTGGTTTCAAAATCCGGTGTACCACCTGGAGGCCAACAATGCCCAGGGCCGCGCCAGCCGCATCGATTTCATCAATACCGAAGAAGCGGTGGTCACCGACGGCACCTACAGCACCTGCGAGGGGCCCAATCCCGACTGGTATTTGAAGTCCAGCACGATGCGGCTCGACCAGGGACGCGACGTCGGCACCGCCGGCAAGACCATCGTGTACTTCAAGGATGTTCCGATTCTCGGCACGCCGGCCATGTCGTTCTCGCTGTCGGGCGCGCGCCGCTCGGGCTGGCTGCCGCCGTCGGTGGGCTTCGGCTCCAAGGGCTCGGGCGAAATCATGCTGCCGTACTATTTTAATATCGCGCCG
>JAQGNM010000128.1 GCA_028291845.1 Massilia sp.
GCGATCAATGCGGAATTCGAGCAGCGGTTTGGGGTGTTGCTGCTCGACGGCTACGGTATTACCGAAACCTCGACCATGGTGACGCTGAACTGGATGACCGGTACGCGTGTGATGGGCTCATGCGGGCTGCCGCTGCCTGGACTGTCGACCCGCATCATCGATCCGGTTACCGGCGATGACGTTGCGCCGGGAGCGGAAGGGGAGTTGATCGTGCGTGGACCGAACGTGATGGCGGGCTACCACCGCAAGCCCGCGGAAACCGCAAGCGCTCTGCGCAACAGTTGGTACTACACCGGCGACCTGGCGCGCGCCGACAAGCACGGCTTCCTGACAATTACCGGGCGTCTGAAGGAAGTCATCATCCGCGGCGGGCAGAATATCGCTCCTTCGGAGGTGGAGGAGGCCGTCAGTTCGTTTGCCAGTGTGCTCGATTGCGCGGTCGTGGGAGCGCCCCACTCACACCTCGGCGAAGTGCCCGTCGTATTCGTGACGACCCGTTCCGGCATGCAGATGGTGGAGGGCGACCTGATCGAACATTGCCGCGCAAAGATCTCGGCTTACAAGCTGCCGGCAGCCGTGTACGTCGTGCCTGAAATTCCGCGTACCGGCTCGGGCAAGGTAATGCGCTACCGCCTGAGAGAAACGCTTGAAACCACCAAGGACTAATGATGAGTGATATGAATCAAGTCGCCAGCCTGCTGCGCGATCCCGGCCTGTTACGCGACCAATGCTTCGTCAACGGCGAGTGGCTCGGCGCCGACGGCGGCAAGACCATCGACGTGACCAATCCCGCGACCGGCAAGATCGTCGGCCGGGTACCGAAGATGGGGCAGGCCGAAACGCGCCGCGCCATCGATGCCGCCGCCGTGGCACAGGTCGCATGGCGCGCGACCACCGCCAAGGAACGCGCAGCCGTTCTGCGCAAATGGTTTGAGCTGCTGCTCGAAAACCAGGAGGACCTTGCCGTCCTCATGACGGTCGAACAAGGGAAACCACTGACCGAAAGCCGCGGCGAGATTGCGTACGCCGCGTCCTACATCGAGTGGTTCGCCGAGGAAGCAAAGCGCGTGTACGGCGACACCATCCCGGCGCCGACGCCAGGAAAGCGGCTGGTGGTCATCAAGCAGCCGGTTGGCGTGTGTGCGGCGATCACCCCATGGAATTTCCCTGCCGCGATGATCACCCGAAAGGCCGCGCCGGCACTCGCTGCCGGTTGTACCATGGTGATCAAGCCGGCCAGCCAGACGCCATTGTCGGCACTGGCTCTGTGCGTGTTGGCTGAACGGGCCGGCGTCCCGCCAGGCGTGCTGTCCTGCGTCACCGGATCGGCCGCCGAGATCGGCGCCGAACTGACCTCCAATCCAGTGGTACGCAAGCTGACGTTTACCGGCTCTACCGAAATCGGCAAGGTGCTGATGGCGCAATGCGCTGGCACGGTCAAGAAAACCTCGATGGAGCTGGGCGGCAATGCGCCGTTCATCGTGTTCGATGACGCCGACATCGATGCGGCAGTCCAGGGCGCGATGGTGGCAAAGTACCGCAACGCTGGCCAGACTTGTGTGTGCGCGAACCGGATCCTGGTACAGGACGGCGTGTACGACCTGTTCGTCGAACGCTTTGCAGCAGCAGTGCGTAAATTGAAGGTCGGCGACGGACTCGAGTCGGGAACCTCGATCGGCCCGCTGATCGATGCAAACGCGGTACGCAAGGCTGAAGAACACGTCGCCGACGCCGTCTCGAAAGGCGCATCCATCGTGACCGGAGGCGAGCGCGGTTCTGCCGGCGAAAACTACTTTACGCCAACCATCCTGGCCGGCGCTACGCGGGACATGAACATCTTCCGCGAAGAGACCTTCAGTCCCGTCGCGCCAGTGTTCCGGTTCAGTACAGAACAGGAAGCGATCGAGATGGCCAATGACACCGAATTCGGCCTCGCCGCGTACTTCTACGGACGCGACATCGGACGGGTCTGGCGCGTTGCCGAAGCGTTGGAATATGGCATGGTCGGCATCAACGAAGGGTTGATCTCGACTGAAGTGGCGCCGTTCGGCGGGATCAAGGAAAGCGGCAATGGGCGCGAGGGCTCGCACTACGGCATCGACGACTATCTCGAGATCAAGTACCTCTGCATGGGCGGAATTTAATAGCGCCAGGAGCGTGGCAGCACCTCCCTCGGGCTGGCGGGTCCGTCGTTCCAGACGACGGACCCGTTGCGGCGATTTATGCTATTCTGCCGGTCTTCCATTGCGCTTTCGACTGCGTTTGCCAGCATTGTCGGAAGGCGAAAACCTATGTCCACCCAGTTAAAAACCATCGAACCGCTTCCGGTGACGTCCGTAGCAAGCGCGCCGGCGCTAGACCGTTTTTGTTCAGTCGCACGCACGGTCGAAATCTTGTCCGACGCATGGAGTTTCCTCGTACTACGTGAAGCTTTTTTCCGCACCCGTCGTTTCGAGGGCTTCCAGAGTGTGCTGCGCCTGCCTCGCAATACGCTGGTGCAGCGCCTGAACCGCCTGACCGAACTCGGGCTTCTGCAAAAATCGAGCTATTCGGCCGGCTCCACGCGCTTCGAATACCGCTTTACAAGCAAGGGCCTCGACCTTTTTCCGGTCATGTTGGCGATGCTCACGTTCGGCGACACCTGGCTGCGCGGGGACAAGGAGCCACCGCTGCAACTGGTGCATACCGCCTGTGGCAAACCGTTTTCGCCGGTCGTCACCTGCTCCGCATGCGGCGAGCCGATCGATGCCCACGACGTGCAGTACCGCAACGGACCGGGGGCCGGCTCCTGTCCCCGTCCAACCGACCGCAAGCGCTCGCGCCGCCCGTCCGATGCGCAAGTACTGGAACGCGTGCGTCCGTGTTCGGTTGCGCGTACCTTGCAGATCATCGGCGACCGCTGGACCTTCCTGGTGGTCAGAGAAATGTTTTTTGGCGTAAGACGGTTCGACGAATTCCAGGCCAATCTTGGTATCGCCAGCAACATCCTGACCGATCGCCTGCAGCGGCTGACCGATCACGGCATCGTTGCCAAACGCGCCTATCAACTCCGTCCGGAGCGGTTCGAATACCGCTTCACGGACAAGGGGCGCGACTTGTACGGTTCAATGCTGGTGATGATGCACTGGGGAGATCGCTGGCTGGCGGACGGCCGTCCGCCGCTGCTGATGCGGCATCGCAAATGCCAGCATGACTTCCATGCCCAGATTGCGTGCAGCGAATGCCATGAGCCGATCCAGGCCCGGCAGGTGGACTACCAGATGCGTTACGTGCTCGAGCCGGACGCCTGATATCGCCGGATGGCGATGGCGTAAGCCAGGTCCCGAAAAAAGCGGACCTTGCGGTCCGCTTCGGGTCCTACTCGGAGAGGGCGGCGAGCGCCGCCTCACGTACCTGATCGACCGCTCCCACGCCCGTGATATTGCGATACTTCGGGGCGCCGGGCAGGCTGGAGCGGGCCCAGTCGTTGTAATAGCCGAGCAGCAATTCGGTCTGGGCGTGGTAGACCGCCAGGCGCTTCTTGACGGTTTCCTCCTCGTCGTCGTCGCGCTGGACCAGCGGCTCGCCGGTGAGGTCGTCGATGTCGGCAGCTTTCGGCGGGTTGAACCTGGTGTGGTACACGCGGCCCGAGGCCGGGTGCGAGCGGCGCCCGCTCATGCGTTCGACGATCAGTTCGTCCGGCACGTCGATCTCGAGCACGTAGTCGACATTGATGCCATTGTCCTTCATGGCGTCGGCCTGCGCGATGGTGCGCGGGAAGCCGTCGAACAGATAGCCGTTGGCGCAATCGGCGTCCTGCAGGCGGTCCTTCACCAGAGCGATCATGATGTCGTCCGAGACCAGCCCACCGGCATCCATGACTTTTTTAGCCTCCAGGCCCAGCGCGCTGCCGGCCTTGATCGCCGCGCGCAGCATGTCGCCGGTGGAGATCTGCGGAATATCGTATTTTTCCTTGATAAAGTTTGCCTGGGTACCTTTGCCGGCACCAGGCGCTCCTAACAGAATGAGGCGCATGAAATTTCCTAAGACGGATGTTGAAGATCGTTGATGCGTTGGCAGCGAATGGCGCGCGGCAGTTTTTATGGGCTACACGCTCGGCTGGGAAGCCCGGGCGGTGCCTGCGGCCGGGGCGGGCCGATGTCCAGCGTTGGCGGCCTTGCGGCCTCGCCACGACGCAATCAGCGCGTTCGCTTCACCGACTACCCCACGGCGGAAGCTCATCACGCACAAGATGAAGATGAATCCGATGACAGTCGTCACCGATTCACCGAGCGCGTTGAACCATTCCCAGCCAGTCAGCGATGCCAGTGCGCTGCCGATGTCACCGAGCTTGTTTTCAAGCGTGATGATCAGGACGGCGCCGACCACTGGTCCAATCAGGGTCCCGAGGCCTCCCACCAGCGTCATCAATACCACCAGCCCCGACATCGACCAGTGCACATCGGTCAGTGTGGCAAAGCCGAGCATGCTCGTTTTCACCGAACCGGCCAGCCCGGCCAGTGCCGCCGACAACACGAATGCCAGCAGCTTGTAGCGATTCACGTCGTAACCCAGCGAAATCGCGCGCGCCTCGTTTTCCTTGATCGCCTTGAGCACCGTACCGAAGGGCGAGTGAACGATTCGCAGGATGAATGCGAACGCGGCGACGCAAATGGCCAATACAACGTAGTACATGACCTTGTCGTCGCTGAGGTCAATCACGCCCAGCAGTTTTCCGCGCGGGATTCCCTGCAGTCCATCCTCGCCGCGGGTAAACGGCGCCTGCAGGAAAACGAAGTACAGCATTTGCGCCAGCGCCAGGGTGATCATGGTGAAGTAGATGCCCTGACGCCGGATCGCCAGCGCCCCCATCAGGAGGCCGCAGACGGCCGCGGCCGCAACGCCGGCCAGGATTCCCAATTCGAACGACAAGCCCCATGACTTGAGCGCGTGTCCGGTGATATAGGCAGCGCCGCCGAAGAATGCGGCGTGGCCGAAGGAGAGCAGGCCGGTAAACCCGATGAGCAGGTTGAACGCGCATGCGAACAGCGCGAAACACATCAGCTTCATCAGGAAAACGGTGTAAAAGAACTGCGGCAGTGCCAATGCCGCGGCGAGTGCGATTGCGTAGCCGACCTTCTTGTTCATGATTGTTTCCTTTATTTCTCTTTGCCGAACAGGCCGGCAGGGCGCACCAGCAACACAATGACCATGACGATGAACACCACGGTAGCCGATAGTTCTGGATACACCACCCGGGTAAAACCTTCGACCACACCGAGGCCGAGGCCGGTAATGATCGAACCCAGGATCGAGCCCATGCCACCGATGACGACAACCGCAAACACCACGATGATCAGGTTCGATCCCATCAGCGGAGAGACCTGGATCACGGGCGCCGCAAGCACGCCCGCCAGCGCCGCGAGCGCGACACCGAAGCCGTAGGTCAGGGTCACCATCACCGGGACATTGACGCCAAAGGCTTCGACGAGTTTGGGATTTTCGGTGCCGGCCCGCAGGTAAGCGCCGAGTTTGGTTTTCTCGATCGTGTACCAGGTCGCCAGACACACAGCGAGCGAGGCGAACACGACCCATGCACGGTAGCGGGGCAACATCATGAACCCGAGGTCGAACACACCGGTCAAGGATTCGGGTACATCGAATGGTTGTCCCGACACGCCGTAAATGGAGCGCAGCAGCCCTTCGGCGACCAGTGTGATGCCGAATGTGAGCAGCAAGCCGTACAGGTGGTCGAGTTTGTATAGGTGACGCAGCAGGAGGCGCTCGATCACGATGCCGAGTACGCCGACCGCGATTGGAGCGAGCACGAGCGCCGCCCAGTAATTCAGGCCGAGCTGGTTGAGCCCGATCCAGGCGAGGAAAGCGCCCAGCATGTAGAGGGCGCCGTGCGAAAAGTTGATCACGTTGAGCAGGCCGAAGATGACGGCAAGACCGAGCGAGAGCATGGCGTAGAAGGCGCCATTGACCAGGCCGAGCGAAAGCTGGCTGAGGATGACGGGCAGCGGAATACTAAACAGTTCAGTCATCTCTATGTCCTATACGCCAAGCAGTTCGTGCAGCAGGGGCAGTTTCTCCTGCAACTGTTGTGATTCGAAGTGTTCCACGATCTTTCCATGCTCCATCACGTAGAAGCGATCGGCCAGAGGTGCGGCAAAACGGAAGTTCTGTTCGACCATAACGATGGTGTAGCCCTTCGCCTTGAGCGCGATAATCATCCGCGCCAATGCTTGTACGATCACCGGCGCCAGGCCTTCCGATATTTCATCAAGCAACAGCAAGCGTGCCCCGGTCCGCAGGATGCGGCCGATGGCGAGCATTTGTTGCTCGCCGCCGGACAGGCGGGTGCCCTGACTGGCGCGGCGCTCAGCCAGGTTGGGGAACATCTCATAAATTTCCTTGACCGGCATGCCGGGCTGACCGGTCCTCAGCATCGGCGGCAGCATCAGGTTTTCCTCCGTCGACAGGGACGAAAAGATGCCTCGTTCCTCGGGGCAGTAGCCGATGCCCAGGTGCGCTACCTTGTGAGTCGGAACGTTGATGGCGTCCACACCGTTGATCTTGATCGAACCGGTACGTTTGCCGGTCAGGCCCATGATCGCGCGCAGCGTGGTGCTGCGGCCCGACCCGTTGCGTCCCAGCAGCGTCACCACTTCGCCGTGTGCAACCGAGAGGTTGACGTCGTGCAGTACGTGTGATTCTCCATACCAGGCCTGCAGGCCGCTGATGTCGAGTGCCGCATTCATTGAACTGCTCCCTCGAGAGGCGCCGTGGACCCCATGTAAGCTTCCATCACTTGTGGATTGCGGGAAATCTCGTCGTAGCTGCCTTCAGCGAGCAGGGCCCCGCGCTGAAGGACCGAGATCTTGTCGCAGATTCCCGATACCACGCTCATGTTGTGTTCGACCATCAATACCGTGCGGCCGGCTGCGACCTTCTTGATCAGCGCCGTCACGCGGTGTACGTCCTCATGGCCCATCCCCTGGGTCGGCTCGTCGAGCAGCATCAGCTCCGGCTCCATCGCCAGCGTCGTTGCGATCTCCAGCGCGCGCTTGCGACCGTAAGGAAGGTCCACGGTCCGCGACTCGGAGAACGACTCCAGATCCACCTCGGCCAGCAACTGCATCGCCCGCTCATCGAGCTTGCCAAGGCTGGCTTCACTGCGCCAGAAATGGTAGGACGTGCCCAAGTTGCGCTGCAGCGCGATGCGGACGTTTTCGAGGACCGACATTTGCGGGAACACCGCCGAAATCTGGAACGAGCGGATCACGCCCTGCCGGGCGATCTGCGCGGGCTTGTGGAAAGTAATGTGCTTGCCGTTGAACAGAATGTCCCCTGAGCTGGGGACGAGGAATTTGGTAAGCAGGTTGAAGCAGGTGGTCTTGCCGGCGCCGTTTGGCCCGATCAAGGCGTGGATGTGCCCACGCTGCACCTTCAGGTTCACGGCGTCGACGGCGGTGAATCCTTTGAACTGCTTGCTGAGGTTGTGTGTTTCGAGGATGTGGTCTGCCATCGTTGTCTCCATAATTCTTTTTTTGTGACTTGCATAAAGAGATTATCAGTGAGGTATTGGCATGTCAATCAATCTCTGGATATCGGGCGATTGCATAGGACGCACCATAATTTCTTTGACATTGTCCAACTTTCAAACTACTCTTTTTAGGCAAGCGGATGACTTGCATAAAAAAACTTGCTGGATTTTTCAAAAAACTTGGAGGAACTATGGAATGGTTCGTTAAGGTAGTGCCGCTGAGCCTGGCGCTGATGTTCGCCGCAGGCGCCGCCGACGCACAAAACAAGCAACCGCTGCGAATCGGCGTGATGACGGACTTGTCCGGTCAGTTCTCGCACGAGGCAGGGCAGGGCGCGGTCAACGCGACCAAGATGGCGGTGCAGGATTTCGGCGGCAGCGTTCTTGGGCGTCCGATCGAGATCCTGGTGAACGATCACCTGAACAAGGCTGATGTCGCGGCAAGCAAGGCGCGTGAGTGGTTCGACACCAGGGACGTGCGCATGGTCACCAACCTGATCAATTCGGGCGTCGCGCTCTCGGTCATCGGCGTTGCCAAGGAAAAGAACCGCATCGCCATCGTCAACGGCTCGGGTTCGTCGCGCATTACTGGCGACGCGTGCACCGCCAACAGCATCCACTATGCTTACGATACCTATGCGCTTGCCAACGGTACGGGCAAGGCGATGATCAAGCAGGGTCTCGACAGCTGGTACTTCCTGACCGCGGATTATGCATTCGGTCATTCGCTCGAAGCCGACACCACGGAAGCGGTGAAGGCAGCTGGCGGCAAGGTGCTGGGCGGCGTGCGCTACCCGATCAATACCTCGGACCATTCATCGTTCATGCTGCAGGCGCAAGCGTCGAAAGCCAAGGTCATCGCCTTGGCAGGATCCGGCACCGGCTTTATCAACGCGGTCAAATCTGCTTCGGAATTCGGCGTGACCAGATCGGGCAATCAGACGCTCGCCGGCTTGCTGGTCTGGATCACCGACGTTGACGCGATGGGACTACAAGTGGCGCAGGGCTTGACACTGACAACCGCGTTCTACTGGGACCGGGACGACGCATCGCGGGCGTGGTCGAAGCGTTTCTTCGCGCTGACCAAGCGCATGCCGACCATGGGTGACGCGGGCGACTATTCGTCGACGCTGCACTACCTGAACGCAGTGAAGGCGGCGGGCACCGACGATACAGCGGCAGTCATGGCAAAGATGAAGTCCATGCCGATCAACGATATGTTCGCCAAAAACGGCAAGATTCGCGCCGACGGGCGCATGGTTCATGACATGTATGTGTACCAGGTCAAGAAGCCGTCCGAGTCGAAGTACCCTTGGGACTATTACAAGTTCCAGTCCGTGGTTCCAGCAGAACAGGCTTTCCGCCCTATCAATCAAGGAGGCTGCTCCCTGACCAAGGGCTGATTGTCATCTGCCACATGATCTCCTCCATCGGCGGGGATGCCCTTACCGACGGCTGGGATCGTCCTTTCAAGCTTCGCAGGGGACGCCGGTGGCGACCGATCGGGCGCCGCAGCGCCGGCGTGCCGATCGCCACGAGGCGCGGCGGCATGGCCACGCACGAGGCAGCCCGCGCTCGGCGAGGCTGCCTTGGCCGAATCGACGCAGGACGCGGCTCCGATCCAGGGCGCTTCGATAAGCTAGCAATGGGAATGACCGTCAGGGGCCCGGGCTAGTCGTCCAGTCGGCGCCTTTGCAGGTGTCGCAACGGCGACCGCTTCGGTACCGAAATGCATCGGCCCGAAGCATTCGCGCCGACTACCTCAAGTCGCCCGTTCGCAGTCGGCCCACACCTCTTAGTTGGGCGAGTATCCGAACGACTGTGCTTTCGAAATCGTGGTTGCTATCGGCAGGGCAATCTCAAAATTGAAAAAGTTAAGCAGCGGCTTGAACTTCATCGGCTCGCACGTTGCGCTGCTTTGTGGATTGCAAATTCTCACGCGGACGAACCTAATGCAATTCGGAGCGTATGCATCGACGACGCAGTTGTGGCGGTTTTGCGCAAGATCTGACGGGATCAGGCCTCCGGGAACTTCCTGGGTCGAGTAGGCGCCACTGCTGTCACGGACCACGGCCAAGTAGTCAATTCGAACCGATTGGTCTGTCAGTTCGGGCATCAACATCAGTCCGCCCGGTGAGGTACGAAAGATCGCCTTGTTGCGGATATCGTTGTAGCCGCTCGCACTGCCTGGATTCGATACACTGGAAAAGCTGGCGGCGCGCCTGGTCGCCTCTTGCAGCGTATTAGTGACAAACATTAGTCGCGCCATGTCGATGACGAAGAAGAGAAACGCCAGAAAGATCAGTACGACGAATGCGAATTCGATTAGCACTGAACCTGCCTGTCGCCGGCAGCGGTTGCCGCGAAAAAGCGCGCAGGTCTTAGACGCCAACATATCGTACCCTGACTTCAGCGCGTACCCAGATGCCGTCCATATCACCAAGCTCTAATAACATCGTCGGCAGAAACGGGTCATACATCCGCATGGATATCAACACGATAATTTGATCCGGTACTTGGGCGCCTCGGCAGATGCTGCCGTCGCAACTTATGTCCAAAATGGCGTGACCACCGTTGCCGGGATTGAGCTCGGCCAGTTCAGTCGCCCCGATTGACCTGGCGAGTCCTACAATCGCAATCTCGCCCAGATCCGGTCGCGCTTCCAGCATTTCCTGGCTGCGTGCCTGCGCAATGAAGGTCGCGACATCGCCTGCAGTTTTCAAGGCAACCGTGTAGTGCATGAAAACGCGGCCAAAGAAGAGTATGAACGCCAGCAGAAGCCCGATTACCGGCAGTATCGCGGCGAACTCAACGGCTGCAATCCCGTGCTGACGATGTGATCGGGTAAATTTACGCTTGATCATTCGAATATCTCCGTATTCCCTGTGATTCGTTCCATGGGCATCACGCCGGCAAACTCCGCCGCAAGCACGGTTGGTGTGGCCGGCACAGTCATGAAGAATTTGCCGACAGCGAGTACGCTTGCTGCGTTGACGGGTGGCGAAGAGCAATTGAGCAGCGCAACGTTGAGAACGCGGCGGTTTTTCAAGCCAGGCGCGTGCGCGGTACTGGGCTTGAGCGCATTGGTACCGCTGCCGGCTTTATACGGTGTCGAGGCGGGATAGCTCGACTTGGCGGTTTGATTGCCGTATAAGGACGGCCACGATGTCGTCGACATGGTGGCGTAGCCATTGACAGGCTCGATGGGATTTGCCGCGTAGGTGGAATAGGCCACGGCCTTGGCGTACGCCCACAATGGGCCGTATTTGGCGGCGCCGCCGCCAGGAGGTGGCAAATCGGCAATCGTTTCGAGGCGCGTCGCGCTGGCCGACGTCGTTGCAGTTTGCCCTTCCGGCGCCGTCATCATCCAGGCAAGCGGGGTGACCATGGCAGTGTAGTCGTAAGGTTTGATATTCACATCCGGCGGCGCGCTATTGGGCGTACACACGCCGCCGTCATACTGGTCGAAACGGGAATTTAGCTGCCGGTACAATGAGCCGAGCGGGAACGGCCGGGCGACTGCGATTTTGCCTCCCGTGACCCGGGGTATGCCCAGCATGCCTGCGCACACGTACGGGCCGAGCGTTGAGGTTTCGAGAGCGGCGGCGGCGCCACCGGTGTCCGGCATCGCCAGCGGATTGATCACGAAATTCACCGGTGATGCGCCGTTCGGATTCAGGTTCATCAGGTCGTAGCTCACGCCCCGTCTGAAGCCGTATTCCACCAGTTCGGTGTAACCCCCTGTGTTGTTGCGCGGTGCTGCCGGCGTGTTCGACATTGCGCAGATTGCCAACGGCGCCACTGCTATATCGACGCGGCCGGCGATCGCTGCGCTGTCGATTGCCAAGGTGGCAAATTCCGCCGATAAAACACGTGCCAACATCGTTTCCACGATACCTGCGCTGCTCAACGAAGCGGTATCGACGCGAACGTAAAACACCTGGGCGGCATTTGCCGATGCGGCGCCCGAATCCATCCATGGCCCATTGTTACCGGGTGTAGTGCTGAACATCAGCGCGGCGTCTGACCATGTGATCGTTTCCGCATAATTTTTGAATTTTGTTGCACCGGCGGTGATTGCGGCATTGGCGACCGCAGCGTTAATGCCGGCCGGAGTGCCGTTCAGGCCGCGCGCCGCGCTCAGCGCGACAGCCTTCGCCAGGTTGTACATCTCGACCTTGCGGTTATAAACCAATGCCATGTCAAGTGCGAGCGCGCACATGCCAATAATTGGAATCAGCGTGAGTGCGAACAGGATTGCGATCGCGCCGCGCTGACGGACGTGACCGGGCGTCCGCGGTGTCAATTGATGGTCTGCGATCAGCCTGCGCAAGTGCAAGGCTGAGGCGTTTCGTGCGGCTCTGCTGTGGTTGCGCATTCGATCCCCGTTTCGGCAGATTGGGCGTTAAACACCCGATTCATGCGAAACGATTCTAGCTTGCAACTTCACGCAGCCATTGATCCTGAGCAAAAAGTGCCGGCTAAGCCGATATGTCGCAAAATTGCGGACCCGAAATGGATCTGCCACGGTGGTCGACGACGGTGCGGGTGAACACTTCCGTCGACCTTGCAGTGTGGGATACCGAAGAACTCTCGCGCCTTCTCCACTTCGACAGGATTTCAAGTTATTGCGAATGTATACGGGCTGGCGAAACGATCCAACTGACACTCGAGGTCGATGGAATCGAATTGGCGCGGCCGGAGGGCGCAATTGCTAATTGCCTGGAAATTCTCGCGCTGGGGTATTTATGCGATATCAACCACCAGCTTGCCCCTGGCGCTGCCCTCGGCGATCGCCTTGTACGCCGCTTCGACAGTGTCAAGCGAGTAGGCGGCGACGTCGAGGATGACCTTGATCTTGCCCGCTTCGACCAGCTTGGTCGCTTCGCGCATGATCTCGCCGTGGTGGGCGCGGCCTTCGCCCGACAGCAGCGGCAGCATGGTGAAGACCCCGGAGTAGGACGCGCCGCGGAACGACAGCGGCGCCAGCGCATGGGTGCCCCAGCCCAGGCAGCTGACCACGTGCCCGTGATACAGGCGCGTCGCGCGGAACGAGCTATCGAGCGTGGCGCCGCCGACGGTGTCGTAGATCACGTCGAAGCCGGCCCGCAGGTGTGCCGCGCCAGATACTGTTCGACAGTCTCGGCCTGGTAATCGATCGGGATGGCGGCGAGTGCGGCGATGGCGGCCTGCTGGGTGGCGTCGCCGGTGGCGTACACGGTGGCGCCGAATGCCGCGGCGATCTGCACGGCGATGTGGCCAACGCCGCCTGCGCCGCCATGAATCAGCACGGTCTTGCCGGCGCCGACGCGGGCGCGGTCGACCAGGCCCTCCCAGGCAGTGATGAAAATCAGGGGCAGGGCAGCAGCTTCACGCATCGACATATTTTTCGGCTTGACGGCGAGCAGGTCGGCGTCGACAGACGCATACTCGGCCAGCGAACCCTGCACGCCGCCGATGCCGCCAGCCATGCCATATACTTCGTCGCCGACCTCGAAGTCGGTGACACCGGCGCCGACCGCTTCGACCACGCCGGCCAGATCGATGCCGAGGATTGCGGGCAGTACGGCCCGGGCGTGCGCCGCTTTCCCGGCGGCGATCTTGATGTCGACCGGATTGACGCCGCTCGCCTCGATACGCACCAGGACATGACCGTGACCGGCGCCTGGCCGGGCGATGTCCTGCAGCTGCGGCGTGGTTTCATAGGCGTTCAGAACAACTGCACGCATCGTGTTGGTTTGGTTCATGATGAGTTCCTCGGTAAGACAGGTGGGTCGCAAGTTGCGATGTCCCAAGTCCAGGCCGTCCGCGATCCTGGAAAAAGCGGGCCTGGCCCGGTTCAGTATTGCGAAAGGGTGGACAATCGGCTTGCCCGCAGTCTGCTAAAACGACCGATAATGGAATGCTCATCAAAGGAATCGTATGGACCGTCTCAGCGCCATGCACGTGTTTTGCGCCGTGGTCGACGCCGGCGGCTTCAGCCGCGCCGCCGACAAGCTCAATGTATCGACCTCCTCGGTGACCAACCAGGTGCTGGCGCTGGAGGCGCACTTCGACATCAAGCTGCTCAACCGGACGACGCGGCGCATGTCGCTGACCGACGAAGGCCGCCGTTGCTACGACCAGGCGCGCGCGCTGCTGCTGGAAATGGGTGAACTCGAGAGCAATCTGCGCGATTCGAGCCAGCATCCGCGCGGTCGACTGCGCATCGATATGCCCGCGCTGATCAGCCGTACCTTGGTAGCGCCGGCGCTGGCAGGGTTCCTTGCGGCGTATCCGGATATCCGCCTGAGCCTGACCGCCAGCGACCGCACCGTCGATCTGATTGACCGAGAAAGCCGTCGACGATTATTACCTTGGCGGCCAGCCTTTGCAGGCGGCGCATCTGTTCGTCCACGGCACCATCCGTGCACGTGACCTGGAGATCAAGCAGCAACTGGTACAGCAGCTGATGGCCAGCATTGCCGAGGCAGCGATGATCAACAAGCGATATGTGTGGGTGTACCTGGCCGACCTGCCGCCCGAATTGATGATCGAATTCGGCCATGTGCTGCCGCAGCCAGGACAGGAAGCGGCGTGGGCGGCGGGCCTCGATGAAGCCGACCGTGCCTATATGCAGGGCGCCGACTTTCAAGCCTGACGCTTCAGGCCGGTCGGCGCATTCGGACAGCGCTTGTTCGCGCTGCGGCCGTACAGTCCGTTTATGCCGCGCGGCCCGTCGATTTCTTGCGAGCAGAGTGTCATGGCGGCAGGGTGCCAACAAACGTCAGCGGCGCGGCGCGGCCTGTGCCTGTTTCTTGCCGGTTTGCAGCACGTAGACCCCGCCGCTGATCAATGACATGGCGGCCACGCTGGCGGGTAGCAATGCCTCATGAGCGAGCAAGCTGCCGATCAACATCGCCACCACAGGAGGGATGTAAGTGACGCCAGCCGCCCGTACAGCGCCCAATTGCTGGACGATGAAGTAATACAGGATAAAAGCGAGGCCGGTGCCGGTCAGCCCCAGCCCGAACACCAGTCCAGTCAGTGCCACTTTGTCGTCAAGGATGCGTTCGATACCGTGCAAATCGGTCACCAGAAATACCATCAGCAGCGCCAAGCCGGTCTGGTAGGTCGCCAGCGCCACCGGGGAGATATTCTTATTGACCAGGAACAGCCTGGCGTAAACGAACGAGCTGCCCACGCTGAGCGAACCGGCAATCATGTAAAGCACCCCTTGGGTATTGATGCCGGCCTCGCCGGCGCTCCATGGGCGGGCGATCAGTAACACGCCGCCGAATCCCAGCGCCAGCCCCATCAAGGTACGCCGGTTGATCGGCTCCTGGCGCAGAAAGGCGAACGCGGTCACGAAGGAAAACAGCGGGATGGCCCCGCTGAGCATGCCCGCGATGCTGGACGGGAGCAGGGCGGTACCCTTGGCAAACGCAAAGTAATACACTGCGGTCGCCAGCAGGGCCATCGCCACAAAGTGATGCAGGTCGCGCAGATGAGCCCATTTCAGCGAGCGGCGTGCGAGCGCGAACAGCACGAGCGGCACGAAGCCGAACAGAATTCGCAGCAGCACTACCTGGCCGGGCGAAATCAAGGCGGTGGCCCATTTCATGAAAATGAAATTCGTGCCCCAGATCAGGCCCAATAAAGCGAATGCCCCGTACACAAGGTTTTTCACGGATACCACCTTCACCTCCAAAGCGCAAAATTCATTGTGGTTGTAATGGATCACGATGACAATCGATTAGTTTTCTCTAATGGAATAGGCTTTCTATCTTTTGGACGCATTTCCCCCGCTCAAAGCGCTGCTTGCCTTTGACGCGGCCATGAAGCATCGAAGCTTCGCCAAGGCGGCGCTGGCGCTTTCAGTGACGCCAGGGGCGATTGGCCAGCAAATCCGCAATCTGGAGATCTGGATCGGTACGCCTTTGTTCGTTCGCTCAGTGCGCCAAGTTGTGCCCACCGGTATCGCCTTGAACTATTGGGCCGAAATTCAGCCGGCGCTTTTACAGATTCGCACGGCCAGTTCCTCCTTGAAAAATCGGTTGTCCGACGAAGTCTGGCTGTCGATGCCGCCCAGTTTGGCAGCGAAGTGGTTCGCCCGCCGCATGGGACGCTTCATGACGGCGCATCCAGACATCGTCCTGCACCTGAGCGCGTCCGCGGAACTCAGCGACTTTTCTCATGGACCAGCGCAACTGGCGATCCGCTACTTTGATGGCAAGGATCCTGAACTGGAAGCGGTTTTGTTGAAATCCGATGAAGCACGGCTTTATTGTTCGCCGGACTATGCCGCGCGACTCGATCTGAACACACCGGACGACCTTGCACGCGCAACCCTGTTGCATTCGACGATGCACCCGCACTGGGATGAATGGCTGGGATTATTTACAAACCTGTCGAGCGTCGGCGTCGCCGCGATCCCGGCGCGGCATTTTGATCTGTCCTCGTTGGCGCTGGAGGCGGCCAGGCAAGGTCTGGGGGTGGTCTTGAGCAGCGCGATGCTGACCGAGGACGAAATCGAGCAAGGCAGCTTGTGCGAACCTTTTCCGCACCGTCTTTCGCTTTCGCGTGGCTACTTTGTCGTTTTTACGCGCGCCGCGCCGCTGAGCGCTGCTGCACAGCGCGTGGCGCAGTGGTTGCTGTCGGCCGCTTAGTTGTGGTTGCATTCGGCATCGGGCGTAGCCGAGAAGTCAGAGCTCCGGCGTGTATGTTCTTGTTCGTAAGCTTGCCGCAAGCGCTACAATCATGCGCCGGACGGCACTGTCAGTACCGTCCGCCAGGGACGGAGGAATGGGCATGCAAACCGCATTTTCCGCGACGTCGCCGTACGAAGCGGCCGACATCATGGGTGGCTTGTATGGCGACGGTTGCATCGCCCGCAAGGGCGCTTTCAGCCGCGCCTGGGCGCAGCAGTTGGGCGAAGATGTCGCCGTCCTGTTCGACGAAGCGCGGCGCCAGCCGGCGGGGCGCTCAAAGCTGAGGGGCAGGTCTGACAATCGTACATAAGTTCGGCTCATCACCCGCCGCAGGCCAGGTTTTTTCGGACCCAAACTTTTCTTTGGTAACGTACGTCACCTCGCGCTTGTTGACGCCTGACCCGCGCTTGCTGTGTTGCTGCGCGAATTAAGCGGTCTCGGCAAGGGAGCCAAGTGAGCTTATGTATGTTGATAGACCTCAGCCTACAGTCGACGGATAGATAGAAATTTCTCATGTGCATCTTGCGCTGCGACAATGTACCTCAGACCAAACAGCCGCCACTACTGCGGCGCGTCAAACCGCGTTACTAATCCGCTTGTTGCGCTCAGTCGGTATCTTTACAGTCGAGTTACATCGCTTGCTCAGGTCTAGCGTCACCGCCTGGCGGTGGAGCGCTTCACCCTTCCTGGTCGGAGATCTCATGACTTCACGACGCGTTTCATTGTCCTATATGCTTTTCACGCCAGCGCTTGCGTTCGTCTCTCACCGCGCGATAGCGGGGTCGCATACCACGCCGTTGCCGGGGCCATCCTATCTGACCCAGCCCGGCACCACCGAGCTGCCGCCGCGCTACAGCCCACCGCGAGGGCCGAACGCGATCCTGCGCCTGGCTTACTGGAACGAAGTGGGATTGCGCGCGATTGCCTTCGACGCGGCACCGCACTTTCCCGGACAGCGGCCTTTCGGCTTCGACGAACGCGGTCCGACGCGCGCAAGCCGCGCCATGGCGATCGTCCAGATCGCCATCTTCGATGCGCTCAACGCGATCCGCAAGCAGTACCCCTCGTACAGCGGACCGCTGCCGGCATTTCCCGACAGCTCGCCCGATGCGGCCATCGCCCAGGCCGCACACGACACCTTGGTCGTGCTGTTCCCGCGCCAGACGGGACGCTTCGACCAGTGGCTGCGCGACGACCTGGGCTGCCTGCCTGGCGGCCGCGCCACCTTGAACGGCATCGACGTCGGGCGCAGGGCTGCAGCTGCCATTCTGGCCCTGCGTGAAAACGATGGTTTCTATCAGGATGATCCCTTAGTCGGCGTCGATTATCCCCTCTACACCCAGCCTGGCCTGTGGCGCCCCGATCCGGTCAGCAAGAATCCAATCGCGCTGGGCTCCTACTGGGGCCACGTCGAGCCGTTCGTGGTGCAACTGAACACGCAATTTCGCGCGCCGCCGCCGCCCGCGCGGTCCAGTAGCGCCTACACCAACGCCTTCAACGAGGTCAAGCAGCTTGGCGGCGACGGCATCACCACGCCGACCAGCCGTATGCCCGACCAGACCGTGGCCGGCATCTACTGGGGCTATGATGGCGGCGCCTGGATCGGCACCCGTCCACGCCAGTACAACCAGATCGCGGTCCAGCTGGCGCTCGCGCGCACCACCGATCCGCTTGATCTCGCGCATGTGCTGGCGATGATCAACGCCGCGATGGCCGACGCCGCGATTTGCGCCTGGGACAGCAAATACTATTACCGCTTCTGGCGTCCGGTGACCGCGATCCGCGAGGCCAGCCCCGGCAGCGGCCCGACCGGCCGCGGTGACGGCAATCTGAATACCATCGGCGATCCGAACTGGTTTCCCCTGGGTGCACCAGCGAGCAACCTGATCGGACCGAACTTCACGCCGCCGTTCCCGGCCTACCCTTCCGGCCATGCCACCCTGGGCAGCGCGACGTTCCAGATACTGCGCAAGTTCTATGGCGACGGCGTCAGGTTCACCTTCGTTTCCGATGAATACAACGGAATCACGCGCGACAACCGGGGCCGTGTGCGGCCGCGTCTGCCGCGCAGATACAGCTCCTTGTCTCAGGCCGAGGAAGAAAACGGTCAAAGCCGAATCTATCTCGGCGTGCACTGGCAGTTCGACAAGACGGCAGGCATGGCGATGGGACGCATGATTGGAGACTACGTGTTCGAACATGGGCTGGTACAGCCTGGCAATTGAGCTTGCGGAAAGCGTCGGATGGCGCGGCGGCCAAGCCAAACGGAACCTCGAAAAGCCGGCGCGAGCGAGAGCCATGGTGGTCGGGAGCACAGCTGTACGAGGAGTACAGCAGGTCCGCTCCAGCACGCGCCAGGCCGCTCCTCGTGCTGCGCCAACTCCGCGTGCGCGGCGGGCCCACGCAAGGCCATCAACTGCACTGCGCTCCAGGCACCTGAAACCCATCGCGCACGCCATTCACCCTCCCGCACGGCCGGCGCACACCCCATCGCTGCCGTCCGCCTTGCGCGGCACCGCCATCAACTCTGAGCACCTGGTCGCGCGTCATTTCGAGCGACTGGTAGTAAGCGTTGGTCAGGCCGGGGAAGGTGGGCGGTTCATCCCAGGCACCGTCACTGGCCTTCTGCACATCGATCGGCATGTACCATTCGTAGGCATTGGTCGACAGATCGACGATGTAACTGACGCCGCCGACCTTGGCTTTCGGATCGCCTGACGGAATGTAGGTGGCATAGCGGCGTTCGAAACCGGTGGCGTTGACGGCGATCACCAGCAGCTTGTCGACGTGGTATTTGGCTTTCAGGCTGCTGAAATTTTTGCGTGCGAAGTTCGGTGCCGACGTCGCTGCGTCCGGCAAGGTCTTGATGTCGAATGCGTCGATCACTGTGACGGTGGCGCCTTTTTTGCGCAGCGCCGTGGCTGCTTCCTGACTGAGCTTTGCCAGATCGGCCGGCGTGAGCGTCTTGACGTGCGCAGTCGGCTTGTTGTTCGCCACCGAGGCGGCGGCGATACACAGCAGGCAGTCGGCGCCCGGGAAGAAGGTGTCGGATGGTGGCAAGGCCGTCATCAGGACGCCGTAGCTGCTGCCCGGGTTGGCGAACGCGCCGGCGCCGAGATTGACAGGCGCTTGCGGGGTGGCACATGCAGTCAGGAGACTGCGGCGGCAACTACCAGGGAAGAACGAAACATCAGGCACGACCTTTCGATACGGTGTAAAAAGTCCGGCGTCGAAGTCGGCGACATCGCCCGGCATGGCGCGACGAGTGTAATGCAAATGGCAACCATTGTTTGCAACATTTCCAAAATATACTGTTACTTTGCAATATGGGCGTGTCGTCACGCACTGCGGCTCGACGCAGGGTCAGGTCGCCGATGGCGGCCGGCAGGCCGTAGCCCTTCGTCCCGGCGCCAGCTGTGTTGCACTCAACCAGACACGGGAGTAAGTTTTTGAAAGGTTAAAGGAAGAAAAAATTGCATCTGTGAACAGGCATAAAATTGCTGCGGCACTCGTTGCGCTTGTGGCGCCCGAACTCACCGCATCGTATAGGCCTTACCTGACGCATCAGAGCATTTTTCATGCCGTTGCCGCAGATTTTTCTATTAGTCGGCGCTTGCAAACCTTGGTTTGAAAAAATTGAATTCAGATGCGCAAGGCAGATCCGGCACAGATGAGATACGGACGCGCTGCGAGTGGAACTGTGTCGGAAAGGCGATCGATGCCGTGCGCCGCCGCTTGCTGCAAGCGGTACAATCACGCGCCGGACCGCACTGTCAGCACCGTCCGCCATGGAGGGAAGAATGGGCATGCAAACCGCATTTTCCGCCACGCCGCCGTACGAGGCCGCCGACATCATGGGCGGCTTGTATGGCGATGGTTTCATCACCTGCAAGGGCGCTTTCAGCCGCGCCTGGGCGAAGCAGCTGGGCGAGGATGTCGCCGTCCTGTTCGACGAAGCGCGCCACCAGCCGGGCGGGGCGCTCGAGCGGGGACCGAACCGCTATTACGTCGAAATCCATCCCGAGCGGCTGCGCGGGTTTCTCGACATCGTCACCCACCCGTGGTTTTGCGCCGTGTGCGCCAGCGTGCTGGGGCCGGATTATAAAATTGTCGAAGTCGGCTTCGACGTGCCCGGGCCCGGCGCCATGCACCAGCCCTGGCACCGCGATTTCGCCGCCCCCGAGGCCACCCTGCGCGCGCGCCGCCTGGATTCGCTCGCCTTCAATCTGACCACGGTCGATGTCACCGAGGCGATGGGGCCGCTGGAGATTGCCCCGGGTACGCAATGGGACAGCCTGGCCGGCGGCGACCCGATGTTTCCCGATCGCTCGCTGTGGCCCCGCTACGAGGCGCGCCGCCAGCGCAAGGCGCCGCGCATGGGCGACATGTCGGCGCGTTCGGCGCTGACGATTCACCGCGGCACCGCCAATACCTCGCAGCAGGCGCGCCCGGTGCTGGTGGTGGGCGTCGACGCCCCCGGCGCCGTCAACGCCGCCCGCCACGACCTGCAGCTGAGCGAGGCCTTCGCCGCGACCGTGCCGGAAGATGTGGTGCGCCACCTCGACCAGCGCACCGTTGCGCGGCTGGAACCTATCGTGCAGGAGCATACGATTGCCGGGCTGCTGCAAGGGATGGCGCAGCCGGTCGCAGCTTGACCTTGTTTGCCTGCCGCCCGAGCATCTTTTGTCGCCATGTACCCGTACGTTCTGCTAGGTTCTGCCTGCTTGCCGCATCGGCATGCAAGTGTCATCCTCGTCCTGGCGTCATGCCGATGAAGTGGGTTTGCAAAGCGAGCAGCCATGGCGTCATTTGCGAAATATCAAGCTTTGGCGACTCAGTACGGCGGCAGGGCGACTTGCAAAACGGAGCAGGGTTATTCTGCACGGGTCAAGGCGTCAGATTGAACGTTGACGACACAAATATAGTCCACAAAACAGCGCCCACGGGCAGCTGCCGGACGGAGGAGACAGCATGACCAGCTTTGCCGCGGAACACGGCAGGAGAGTGCGTGCTATCGTGCATCGCAAGCTGTGCGGTGAGACGAGCGGCAACGACAGCAGTAGTGACAATCGCAATGACAGCAGCAATTACAGCCGCATCACCGCGTCGTGGATACGCTGCCTGAACGATTACCGGCTCGATCCGGACAGCATGCGCGAACCGCAAGTGGTCGAGCGCGTCGAGTTGCAGGGACGCCAGCACAGCCTTGCCGACCTGCGCGATGTGGCCGAAGGCGAGATGGCCAATCTGTACCAGCAGCTGGCCGGCTCCGGCTACGCCATCATGCTTACCGACAGCGAAGGCGTGCTGCTCAGCTTTTTCGGCGACCCGGGATTCAGCCATGCGGCCTCGCGCACCGGCCTGATGCCGGGCGCTGTCTGGAGCGAGCAGGTGCAGGGTACCAACGGCATGGGCACCTGCCTGGTCGAGCGGCGTCCGGTGTCGGTGCACCAGGACGAGCACTATTTGTCGCGCAATATAGGCCTGTCCTGTGCGGCGGCGCCGATTTTCAATCACCGCGGCGACCTGGTGGCGGTGCTCGACGCTTCCGGCGAATCGCGTCTGGCGCAGCAACACACCCTGGCGCTGGTGAGCGCTTCGGTGCAGATGATCGAGAACCGCGTGTTCCTGCACCAGTTCCGCAACAAGTACATCGTGCGCTTTCATAACCGGCCGGAGTTTGTCGGCACCTTGAGCGAAGGGGCGATCGCGCTGTCGGCCACCGGCCAGGTGCTGGCCGCCACCCGCCGCGCCTTGCTGCTGCTCGGCTTGGGCAGTCCGGCCGAGATCGAGGGCCGCGCCATCACCGACGTGTTCAACCTGTCGTTTCCCGGCCTGCTGGAATGCTGCGTGAAAACGGCGTTCCATCCGGTGCCGATTTTTGAAATCCGCCACGGCGCGCGTTTTTTCGCCGTCAGCTACGCGCCGGCGCCGGGCGGCACAGCCAGCCGCAAGCCGGCGCCGCAATCGCCGCCGCTGGCACAAGCGGCGCAGCCGCAGACGCCGCTCGACCGCCTGCACCATGGCGATGCGGAAATGGCGCACAACGTCCAGGTCGCCAAGAAGGTGATGGAGCGCAATGTCGCCGTCATGCTGCTGGGCGAAACCGGCACCGGCAAGGAACTGTTTGCCCAGGCGCTGCACCGCTCCAGCAGCCGTGCGGACCAGCCGTTTGTCGCCATCAACTGCGCATCGATTCCCGAGGCGCTGATCGAAAGCGAACTGTTCGGCTACGTACCGGGGGCTTTCACCGGCGCGCGCAAGGACGGCCACGCCGGCAAGCTGCTGCACGCCAATGGCGGCACCTTGTTCCTCGACGAGATCGGCGACATGCCGGTGGGCCTGCAGGCGCGCCTGCTGCGGGTCATCGAGGAGCGCGAGGTGCTGCCGCTGGGCGGCAAGCTGCCGATCAAGCTGGACATCCGCCTGATCAGCGCAACCCATTGCGACCTGCAGGCGCGCATCCTCGACAAGCAATTTCGCGAAGATTTGTTTTACCGGCTGCATGGCGTTGCCATCGTCATGCCGCCGCTGCGCACGCGCGCCGACCGCCGCCGCCTGATCGAGCAGGTGCTGCTGGAAGAAAGCGAGAACGACGCCGTCGTTGCGCTGGCGCCATCGCTACTGGCGGCGCTCGAGCGGCACCCGTGGCCGGGCAATATCCGCCAGTTGCGGCAACTGCTGCGCAGCATGGTGGCGCTGCGCGAGAGCGATCTGCTCACGCTGGGCGATCTGCCGCCGCAGTTTGCGCCGGGGACGGCAGCGGATGCCAGGAGCACCATCCAGGCCGCGGCCGCTGCCGCTGCGGATGATGCAAGCGCGCCCGAAAAGGACATGAACCCACTCGAGTGCGCCGAACGCGATGCGCTGATACAGGAACTGACCAGGCATGGCTGGAACATTTCGACACTGGCCCGCAAGCTCAAAATCAGCCGCAACACCTTGTACCGCAAGGTGCAGCGCCTGAACATCAGCAATCCGGACAAGGCGGTGTTGCATTGAACGACGACGCCGACGCCCTGGCCCATGCCGGTGCCCATGCCGATCAGCGCGCCGCCGCGCCCCGGCGCTTTACCCGCACTGCCATCGTGCTGCACTGGCTGATCGCGCTGCTGCTGCTTGGACAGCTGGCCTTTGGCTGGCTGGTGCTGCAAGATATCCCCCGCAATACGCCGGGGCGCGGCTTCTGGGTCAATCAGCACAAGAGCGTGGGGCTGGTGATCGGCTTGCTGATACTGCTGCGCATCTACTGGCGGCTACGCCACCGGCCGCCGCCGCCCTTGCCGATGCCCGCCTGGCAGCGGCGCGCCGCCAGTGCCAGCCACCTGGCATTGTATATATGCATGGTGCTGATGCCGCTGTCGGGCTACCTCGGGTCGAATTTCAGCAAGTACGGGATCAAGCTGTTCAATACGGTGCAACTGGCCCCGTGGGGCAGCGACAACAAGGCGATTTACGCCTTTTTCAATCAAACCCATGCGGTGACCGCGACCGTGCTGGCCTTGTTGATCGCCGTGCACGTGCTGGCGGTGGCCAAGCACATGTGGATCGATCGCGACGATTTGCTGGCGAGGATGTGGCTGCGCTGAGGCGGCGGGCAGCTGTCATTGCCGCTGTTGTCAACCGTCGAAGGCGGCCAGGTCGACGCTGACCGCCAGGGGCCTGGGACGCGGCGGCGCCGCGCCCGCCGGCCCGGTGAGCAAGTCGAGCATCAGCGCGGCAGGATTGCATCCCAGCGAGGCGTGCAGCCCGGCGTAGGCGGCGCCGGGACGGGCGCAAACGTCCAGCACCACCGGCCCGCGGTCGGCGCTGACGAAATCGACGCCGACATGGCCCCACAAGCCCGGAACGGCGGCAGCGACTGCCTGCGCCAGCCGCAGAAAAGCGCCGTCGTTGTCGGCCAGGCTGTTGACGGTGGTGCCGAGGAAGTGGAATTGGTTATCGCGCATGGCGACGCGCTGTTCGTTGCAAGCCAGCAGTTGCGCGGCGCCGTCGCGGCACAGCAGGGAAAGGCTACCCAGCTTGCCGGGAATGAACGGTTGCAGCACATGGCGCAGCGCCGCCGGCAGGCGTCGCGGCGGCTCCAGGGCGGCGCAATGGCAGGCGCCGATCCAGGCCAGCGCCGCCGCGGCGCTGGGAAACAGGTGGCTGTCGAGCCATAAGGCGCCGGCGTCCGGCCGCACCACCCAGGCGCCGCCTGCACCGGGCAAGCGCTGCGCAGGCGTATAGGTGGGGACCGCGTCGATACAGGCGCGCGCCAGCGCGTGCGCCATGCGGCGCCGGCTGCCGGCAATGCGCAAGGCGTCCGGCCGGCAGCCAAGCAAAATGCGGCCGTTGCGCAGCACCTCGCGCGCCAGCTGCTCGAGCATGCCGGCGGCGGGGGCCGGCAACCATACCGCGTCGGCCCGCCGCATGCCGGCGGCGAAGCGCTGGCGGAATGTGCCGGCGCCGGCTGCAATGCTGGTGATCAGTTCCACGCTGGCGACCGCGCCCAGATCGGCGAGCAGCGCGTCCGTCGTCATTTGCTCCTGGCGCTGCACGGCGAGGGTGGCGGCGCACACCAGGGATGCTGGCGGGGCTGCCGGGGTACGGTGCGGCGACAGGGCGGGCGACGGCGGCGGCGCGGACGGGCTGGGCGGTGCGGCGCCGGCCGGGGCGCCGCATTCGGCCAGGGAGTCGACCACGAATACTTTCAGTGCCGTCACTGGTTTTCTCCATGTGGCGCCGGGCGCATCGCACAAGGCCGCCGCTGCCGCCCGCAACAGCGCCGGCCGACCGTTGACGCGCCGAATCAACGCCTGGCCGCAAGCCCGGTTGCAAGCCTGGTGTCCCGATTAGAAATTCGTTGAATAAATATGCCGAGAATCGCTCCGACACTGCGTCTCGAATGCTCGCCAGGCCTCGGCCTGTCTGCGCTTTGCTCCTTGTCTCGAAACGATTTCGACACGTTTAATCATCAACGAATTTCTAACTCAGGACACTAGTTGCGGTTCTCCTCGACGCCGACCAGTGTCAGCGTCTCGTCGACCAGCGGCCGTTTGCGCGCGGCGCCGGCCGCCTGCGTACCGGCGGCATTCGGCATACTGTCGGACACGCCCGGCGGGCGCTTGGCCGCCGCCGTGCCGGGCACCAGCGCGCGCACCTGGTAGATGCTGCCGGGCACCTGCGCGCTGATCAGGAACACGTAGCGCTTCCCGATGAACGGCTCGAAGCGCGCGTGCATCGGATCGTTCAGATAGGGCTCGATGCTCACTTCGCGGCCGTCGACCGCTTTGCCGCCGAACTTGAAACGGCGCGGCCGCACCTGGGCGGCGTCGGCCAGGGCCAGCCGGATCCGTTTGCGAAAATAACTGATCGAGCCGCCGGTGAGACGGTGCATTTCAGCGATGTCGCGTTCGAGAAAGCCGAGCAGCACCGGATTGCCCTCAGGGTCGGCCAGCTCCGGCATCGGGCGCTTGCGCGCGCCCGACAGGAACTGCAGGGTGGCGGCCCGGCTTTCATCGAACACCAGCCGTACCTGATCGTCGAAGCCCGCTTCCAGGCTGCCCTCCTTGTGAAATGCATAGACCAGGGTGGCCGGCGCATGGACGTTGCCCAGGTGCCTGGTCTGAAACAGCAGCCTTTCCGCCAAGGCGATAGGCTGGTTGGCCGCGGTGCGCGGCTCCGGCGCTGCTGCTGCCCGCGCTGCCTGCGCTGGCGCAGTAGTTGCAGAAGTTGGTCCTGACTGAGCGGAACCCGGGGCGGCCTGGCCGCCCGAGAACGCCGCGGCGCCATGCAAGGCGAGCGTGGCGGCCAGCATCACGGTTAGCGGATGCGGCAACAAAGGCGTGGTCATGGCGCCGCTCCCGTCAGCGCGAAGCCGCGCGCTCGGCGGGCGGCAACAGCGGCACGCCGTACTGCATCAGGATGGCGTCGATTTTCGGCCGGTTGCGCTCGATGGCGGCGTCGATGCGTTGCTTGTAGGCGGCCTCGCCGAAGCGTGTCGCCATGACGATGTCGAATTCGAATTGCATGCCCGGCTGCTGCCTGAGCGGAATCGCCACCACTGGCGCCCGGTTGGCCTGGCGGGCATAGTAGCCGGCGATCGGTCCCCAGATGAAGGCGATGTCGATGACGCCGTTGACCAGGTCTTTCTCGACCATTTCGCCCGGGTAGCGCTCGATGTCGCCCGATTGCGCCTGGTACGAGACGATGCGCTCGATCAAGCCGTGATCGAGCAGCCAGTCGGCCACCGGCGAACCGCCGAACACGCCCAGGCGCATGGTGGCGCGCCTGGCTGGGTCGAGCTTGAGCAGGTCGTCGAGCTTGTGCACTTCGTCGAAGCCGCGGCCCTTGATATAGGCCATGGCGTAGCTGGACCGGTAGTAGGGGCGGGTGGTGGCGCCCAGGTCGAAGCCGGCGGCGACTCCCGTGACCAGATCGCACTTGAAGGTGTCGGTGTCGGGATCTTTCGCCCGCAGGGTATTGCGTATGAAACCCATGCGTTGCGGATACCAGGTGTATTCGATCTTCCAGCCCAGGTCCTGCGCCAGGAGGGCGGCGATCTTGTTTTCGAAGCCTTGCAGCGCGCGGTTGGAGAACGGCAGGTTGTTGGGGTCCTGGCAGACTCGCAGCACGCCTGGCGCTGACCCTGCCGCCACCGCCGGGGCCGCGGGCGGCGCTGGCGCCGCTTGTGGCGCTTGGAGCGCCGGTGTCGCTTGTGTCGCCGGTGTCGCTTGTGTCGCCGGTGTCCCTTGTGTCGCCGGTGTCGCCGCTGTGGCTTGTGCCGCTTGTGCCGCTGGCGGCGCAGCCTGCGCCCGGGTCGGCGGCGCCGCCAGCGTCAGCGCGGCGCCGGCCAAGGCCGCCGCCAGCGCCGCCGGCACGGTAAGACGGCGTCCACGCCGGCACAGTCGGCTCACTTGGGAATCTCCTCGAGCCTGCCCGGCTTGATGGCGCCGTCGGCGCGCCCGCGCAGGTAGGCATACAGATTGTCGACATTGTCGACCACCATCTTGCTGCCATCGAAGTTCGGCATGCCCTTGGCGACCCTTCCGTGCAGCACGGTGTTCCTGAATTCTTCCGGCGTCAGCACCTTCAGGCTGTTCACCAGTGATGGCCCGACCAGGCCTTCCTGGGATGCGCCGTGACAGCGCTCGCACGCCAGCGCGCGCCAAGTGCGCCAGCCTTGCAGGGTCTGGCTGTCGACCTTGTTGCCTTCGATGACCTTGTAGGGCGCCGCTGCCGCAGCCGCCGCGGCCCCGGCGCTGATCGCCGTCACCGCGGCGCTGATTGCGGTGGCGACGGCAAGCAGGCAAACCTTCCATTTATTCATTGTTTTCCTCATTGCGGTTCCGTGGTGGCGCCGCCCTTGCGCCGAGCGCCGGGTGGTGGAAGTACCGGCGGCGCCAAATGCCGCCGCCGGTCACGCCTTCATGCGCTACTGGACATAACAAGCCTTGCGCGCCTGGTCCTGCAGCGCCTTGTATTTGGCGGCCATCGCCTTGACGCTGGCGGGGTCGCGAAACTCCGCACCGCGCTGGCCGGACAGGCCCTGGTGACGCAGCGCGGTGGCGATCTCGACATATTCATCGTAGCCCACCGCCTGGGCGATCTGGTCGATCGTGCACGAGCATTTGTACAGATACTCTTGTTTGCCCTGGTGCTGCATCATGCATTCGAGGACATATTCGACGCGGTCGGCGGTGGGGAAATCGTTCGCCCGCGCCGTCATCGGCAGGGCGCAGGCGAACAGCAGCGCATACAGCGGCGGGCGCAACAAATTCATGTGGGTCTCCGGTCTCGGTAGTCGCTATTCCTGGTCAACGCGCAGGCAGTGCGAACACCGTCAACACGCCGCCCAGGTTGGTGTACTTGGCCAGATCCTTGTAGCCGCCCACCGCGCCCAGGCCCTCGGTCGGCTTTTCCAGGCCGGCCGCCAGGCCGATGCCGGCCCAGCCACCGATGCCCGACAGCACGCCGATGTACTGCTTGCCCTTGTACTCCCAGGTGTTGACGTTGCCGATGATCCCCGACGGCGTCTTGAACTTCCATAGTTCCTTGCCGTTGTTGTCGACCGCCTTGAGGTAGCCTTCCAGGGTGCCGTAGAACACAACGTCGCCGGCGGTCGACAGGGCGCCGCTCCACACCGAGAATTTCTCCGGCCTGGACCACACCACCTTGCCGGTGCCGGCATCCCAGGCAATGAAATTGCCCATGCCGCCATGGCTGTTCGGCGCCGGATACATCGACAGGGTCGAACCGACGTACGGCTGGCCGGCCGTGTACTCGATCTGGAACGGTTCATAATCCATGCAAACGTGGTTGGTCGGCACGTAGAACAGCCCGGTTTTCGGTGAATAGGATGCGGGTTGCTGATCCTTGGTGCCCAGCGCCGACGGGCAGATCCCCTTGCTGTTGACATCCGGGCCGTTCTTGTCGGTGCTGTACTTGGCGTTGACGATCGGCCGGCCGCTCTTCATGTCGATCTGGCTTGCCCAGTTCACCACCGGATCGTATTTTTGCGCCACCAGCAGGGCGCCGCTGACCCGGTCGAGGGTGTAGCCGAAGCCATTGCGGTCGAAATGCACCAGTGCCTTGCGCACGGTGCCGCCCACCTTGATGTCGGCCAGAATCATTTCATTGACCCCATCGTAATCCCACTCGTCGTGCGGCGTCATCTGATAGGCCCACTTGGCCTCGCCGGTATCGAGGTTGCGGGCGAAAATCGTCATCGACCACTTGTTGTCGCCCGGCCGCTGGCGCGGATTCCAGGTGCTGGGATTGCCGGTGCCGTAATACATCAGGTTGGTGGCCGGATCATAGCTGTACCAGCCCCAGGTGGTGCCGCCGCCGAGTTTCCATTGGTCGCCCTGCCAGGTTTTTAGCGAGGAATCCTTGCCCACCGGCGCCATCTTGCCTTCGGTCCAGGTCATGGTGGTGGCGGGGTTGATCAGCATGTCCTGATCAGGACCGGTGCTGAAGGCTTTCCACACCAGCTTGCCGGTGTTCATGTCGAATGCGGTGATGCGCCCGCGCACGCCGAATTCACCGCCGCTAATGCCGGTAATCACCTTGTCCTTGAACACGTGCGGCGTATTGGTGGCTGTTTCGCCGATCTTCGGATTGCCGGTGACGACTTTCCAGATTTCCTTGCCAGTCTTGGCGTCCAGCGCGACCAGGGTGGTGTCGGCCTGCTGCAGGAAAATCTTGCCGTCGGAGTAGGCGACCCCGCGGCTGACGGTGTCGCAGCACATCACGGGAATCACGGCGGGGTCCTGCTTCGGCGTGTATTTCCACTTGATGCTCTGGTCTTCCAGGCTGAGGGCGTACACGATGTTGGGAAACGGACTGTGCACGTACAAGGTGTCGCCGATCACCAGCGGCCCGCCTTCGTGGCCGCGCAGCACGCCGGTGGAAAAGGTCCACGCCACCTGCAGATTTTTGGCGTTGTCCTTGTTGATCTGTTTCAGTTCGCTATAACGTTGATTGGCCATGCCGCCCGCCTGCATGGCCCAGTTCTGCGGGTTTTTGGTCAACGCTTCGACGTCGGAAGCGACGGCCAGGCCGGGCAGCGACAGCAGCACGGCGCACTGCCGCCAGTGTCTGAGAAATTTGCCGATTAACATGATTATCTCCTCTAATATTTTTGTAGGGTGGCCGGGCTTGTCCGCTGCCCGCGCCGGTAAAACTGCGCCGTGTTATCCGCCGGACTGGCGCTACGGCGGCGTCATATCGACGGCGCCTGCTGGGCCTGCTGCGGCTGCTGTGCCTGCTGCCCCTGTTGCGCATTCCAGGTATTGAGCTTGCCCGACAGCTTGGCGGCGTTGATCGCGATCGCGTCCATCAGCGGCGGCGACAGGACGTCGTAGGGCGCCAGTCCCAGTTCGAGCAGGCGCGCCCTGACCGCGCCCATATTTTCTGGATCGGCGCCGGACTCGATGATCGAGGAGACGAAGGCGGCGAAAGTGGGCGCCGCCCAGCCGGCATCGCGAGAGCGTTCGGTGTGCACGAAATCGAGGCCGTAAAATGCGTGCTTCTCGTTTTCGATACGGCCGAACATGTGGACCCCGCACACCTTGCAGGCATGGCGCCTGATGGTGGCGTCGGGGTTGACGACCTGCAGCTTGTCGCCGTTCGCCGTCACCTCGACCTGATCGCGCGAGATCACGGCGACCTGCGAGAACAGGGCGCCGTCCGGCTTCCAGCACTGGGTGCAGCCGCACACGTGGTTGTGGGCGGTTTGCCCTTTCAGGGCGACGGTCACGGTATCGCTGGTGCACAGGCATGCGAGCGTGCCGCCGCCGAAACCTTCCGCGGTCGGCTTGATGCCGTTGTCGATGGCAGGGTGGATGCGTACTGCGGGTTCTACGGCGTTGTTCATGTCGGATCCTCGTGCTGTTTTTGCTGTTTGGGGTTGATTGGCTGCTGCAAAAGGGATGGCGTCATTGCTTCGCTTGTCGGCGGCGGGCCGCTGTCAGTACAGGACCACCGAGCGGATCGACTGGCCGCTCTTCATCAGGTCGAAGCCCTCGTTGATGCGTTCGAGCGGCAGGGTGTGGGTGATCAGGTCGTCGATATTGATCTTGCCGTCCATATACCAGTCGACGATGGTGGGGACATCGGTGCGCCCGCGCGCGCCGCCGAACGCCGAGCCCTTCCATTCGCGCCCGGTGACCAGCTGGAACGGCCGCGTGCTGATTTCCTCGCCGGCGGCGGCGACGCCGATGATGAAGCACTGGCCCCAGCCCTTGTGGCAGCATTCGAGGGCCTGGCGCATGGTGGCGACGTTGCCGATGCACTCGAAGGAATAGTCGGCGCCGCCGTCGGTCAGCTGCACCAGGTGGTCGACCAGGTTCGGCACATCTTGCGGATTGACGAAATCGGTCATGCCGAACTTGCGGGCGATGTCGATGCGGCCGGGATTGATGTCGACGCCGATGATCTTGTTGGCGCCGATCATTTTTGCACCCTGGATGACGTTCAGGCCGATGCCGCCCAGGCCGAACACCACCACATTGGCGCCCGCTTCGACCTTGGCCGAGAACACCACCGCGCCGACGCCGGTGGTGACGCCGCAACCGATGTAGCAGGCCTTGTCGAAGGGCGCGTCGGCGCGGATCTTGGCCAGCGCGATTTCCGGCACCACGATGAAATTGGAAAAGGTCGAGGTGCCCATGTAGTGAAACAGCGGGCGGCCGTCGAGCGTGAAGCGCGAGGTGCCGTCGGGCATCAGCCCGCGGCCCTGGGTGGCGCGGATCGCCTGGCACAGATTGGTCTTGCGCGACAGGCAGAATTTGCACTGGCGACATTCCGGTGTGTACAGCGGGATGACGTGGTCGTCCGCTTTCAAGGTGGTGACGCCGGCGCCCACTTCGAGCACCACGCCGGCGCCCTCATGGCCGAGGATGGCGGGGAAGATGCCTTCCGGATCGGCGCCGGACAGGGTGTAGTAATCGGTATGGCAGATGCCGGTCGCCTTGATTTCCACCAGCACTTCGCCGGCTTTGGGACCGTCCAGCTCGACTTCTTCGATGGTCAGTGGCGATCTGGCTTTCCATGCGACGGCAGCTTTGGTTTTCATGCCTTGTGTTCCCAATGATCGATGATGAACGCGGTGATCAACGGATCGGCCTGCGCGCGATCTCCATTCTTTTATGAGCAAAACGCATGCCACCGCCGTCGCGGCGCCAACGCGCCGTGGCGGCGCCACCGCGCTGTACCACGGCGATGAAAAATCGGAACACCGGCCGCGCACACTGTGCGATTTCTGGAACAGCGGCGCTGGCTGCGGCGCAGTCAATTCGATCTGGTGCTGGTGGCGCCGCGCTGGTAGTTGACCTGTAGCCGACCGGCAGCGCTCACCGCTTGCCATCGCTGGCTGATCAACCCGCTGCGATCTGGTACGCTGCACACCGGAGGCATGTGCGCCATCGATCCCCAGGCAGAGCACTTTTTCGGAGCAGCCACCTCATGAGCGACATCCGTGTTACCCCCGCCATCCGCGCAGCCTTCGTCCCGACCGGCAAGTTGCGCGCCTCCATCAACCTGGGCAACCCGATCCTGGCGCACAGCGTCGACGGCGCGGCGGGCGGCGTGTCGGTCGACCTGGCGCGTGAACTGGCCTCGCGGCTCGATGCCGAACTCGAGTTGATCGTGTTCGACACCGCCGCCGGCTCGGTCGAGGCGGTAGCCGGCGAAGCGGCCGATGTCGGCTTTTTCGCCATCGACCCGCAGCGCGGCGCGCAGATCGCGTTTACGGCGCCGTATGTGCTGATCGAAGGGTTTTATATGGTGCGGGAGACGTCGCCGATCGTGCGCAACGAGCAGGTCGACGTCGCCGGACAGCGCGTGGTGGTGGGCAAGGGCAGCGCCTACGACCTGTATCTGAGCCGTACGCTGCGGCATGCCGAGATCGTGCGCGCGCCCAGTTCGCCGACCGTGGTCGATACTTTCATGGTGGCCGGCGCCGAGGTGGCTGCCGGGGTGCGGCAGCAATTGGAACAAGATGCGCAGCGCATCGGCGCTCTGCGCTTGCTGGGCGAACGCTTCATGGTGATCCAGCAGGCGATGGGCATGCCGAAAAGCCGCGGCGCCGCTGCTGCCGCATTCCTGGCGCAATTCGTCGAAGAGATGAAAGCCGGCGGCTCAGTGTCGGACGCGTTGCAACGTCACGCCATCAAGGGTGCCTCGGTGGCGCCGCCGGCCTGAAAGATCAGGCGGCCCTGACGCTGTCCAGCGCCGCCGCGTGGCCGGCGCGGTCAATATCGTCGACGCTGGCGGCCAGCGCGCCGCCCGCCGTCATGCGCGCAATCGCCCGTTCGCCATCGCCCGGCTGCACATCGACCGCACGAACCGCGTCCCGCAGTAACACCACCTCGAAACCGAGCTTCAAGGCATCGATCACCGTTTGCAGCACACAATAATCGGTGGCGAGGCCGCCGACGAACACCCGCTGCACGTTTTGGCTGCGCAAGGTGGCGGCCAGATCGGTGCCTTCGAAGCCGGAGTAGGCGTCGCGCGCGGCGCTGGTGGCCTTCGACACCACCGTCGCGCTTTGCAGATGCAGCTGCGGCGAAAACTGCGCGCCATGCGTGCCGGCGATGCAATGCGGCGGCCAGATGCCGTTTTGCGCGTGGAACGAGCAGTGATCGGCAGGATGCCAGTCGCGGGTTGCGATGACGGGCAGGCCGGCGCCGTCGAAGGCGGCAATGGCGCGGTTGAGCACCGGGATTACGGCGTCACCGTCGCCCACGGCCAGCGCGCCGCCCGGCAGGAAATCATGCTGCAGATCGACGATGATCAGGGCATCGCCCCGGCGCAGTTGAAGTGATTGCATAGTTGCTCCTGTAAAGGACGAGCTTGCCGCACGGCCACAGCGGGCGGCTTCGGACCGATGATATAACAGCATGCGCGCGCCTGCATGTTTGCGCCCGCGCAGCAAACGGTTCGGACGGCCCTGACGGCGGCGCTGTTCACCCACGCTTCAACCATTTCAGGCAGGCTCTCACCCTGGCTGCATCGCCGCAGGGTGCCGCACCCTCGCGTCGCCAGCGTATCGGGTACGATGGCATGCATGATGAATCCATACGAAAGGCTGTGATGAAAACCCACAAGATCGCCGTCATCGCCGGCGACGGCATCGGCAACGAAGTCATGCCCGAAGGCTTGCGCGTGCTGCGGGCGGCGGCGAGAAAATTCGGGCTTGCGCTCGAGTTCACCACCATGGACTGGGCCAACTGCAATTATTACCTCGAGCACGGACAGATGATGCCGGACGACTGGCGCGAGCAGCTCGATGGCTTCGAAGCGATTTATTTCGGCGCCGCCGGCATGCCCGCGCTGGTGCCCGACCACATTTCGCTGTGGGGCTCCCTGATCAAGTTTCGCCGCGAGTTCGACCAGTACGTCAACCTGCGGCCGGTGCGGCTGATGCCGGGCGTGCCCTGTCCGCTGGCCGGACGCAAGCCGGGCGACATCGATTTTTACGTGGTGCGCGAAAATACCGAGGGAGAATATTCCTCGGTGGGCGGGCGCATGTTCGAGGGCACCGAGCGCGAATTCGTCGTGCAGGATGCGATTTTCACCCGCAAGGGCACCGACCGCATTTTGAAATACGCGTTCGAACTGGCGCGCAGCCGCCCCAAGCGCCACCTGACGGCCGCCACCAAGTCGAACGGCATCTCGATCAGCATGCCGTACTGGGACGAGCGGGTGGCGGCGATGGCGCACAACTATCCCGACGTGGTCTGGGACAAGTACCACATCGACATCCTGTGCGCCCGCTTCGTGCTCTCGCCGGAGCGCTTCGACGTGGTGGTGGCGTCGAACCTGTTCGGCGACATCCTGTCCGACCTGGGGCCGGCGTGCACCGGCACCATCGGCATCGCGCCGTCCGCCAACCTCAATCCGGAGCGCAGCTTTCCCTCGCTGTTCGAGCCGGTGCACGGCTCGGCCCCCGATATTTTCGGCAAAAACATCGCCAACCCGATCGGCATGATCTGGTCGGGCGCGATGATGCTCGATTTTCTGGGGCAGGGCGACGCCGCCTACACGGCAGCGCATGACGCCATCATGCGCGCCGTCGAAACCGTGCTGGCGCAGGGACCGACCACGCCCGACCTGGGCGGATCGGCCGACACCACCGAGGTGGGCAGCGCGATCGCCGAAGCGATCGTCAATGCAGGCAGCGCGGCGGGCTGAATACACTGAAGACTAGCGCAAGGTCCACGACGAGCACGCCAGCAGCCAGCCGCCGCCATCCTGTTGCAGCAGGATGTCGATGAATGAATGCTTCTCGCCGTGGCGGCCGTTGGCGCTGCTGACTGCGTGCACCAGGGGCGGAAAAAAATAGAATTTCGGCGGCGACAGCTTGGGCGCCTGCTGCTTGCGTGCCGCCTGCGCTTGCGTCTGATAATAGGCGGCGATAGCGGCGCGGCCCTGGATGCGTTGGCCGGCCGGCACGAACAACGAGCCATCGTCGACGTACAAGGCGGCGATCGCCGCGCCATCGCCGGCGGCACGCGCAGCCAGCAGCGTTTCCATCAATGCGCGGACCGGCTCCGGGGCGTCCATACGGGCCTGCGGCTTGTCACTGCGCCGGCGGCGCCAGCGCTTCCAGCGCCGCCAGCGTGTCGTGCGCGCCCATCGTCGCCGCCAGGCTGTGCGCCGTCATGCCGCGGCTGTCGACGGCGTCGACGCTGGCGCCGTGTTCGATCAGCAGGTGCAGCATGTCGACGCGGTTGAACATCGAAGCCAGCATCAGCGGCGTCTTGCCGTCCGGGCTATTGCCGTCGATGGCGGCGCCGTTGTCGATCAACAGGGCGGCGATTTCCATGAAGCCCTTGTAGGCGACGCCGGCCAGCGGGGTCTGGCCCTGGTCGTTGGCCACATTCGGATCGGCGCCCGCCTGCAGCAGCACGCGCACGGTGTCGATGTGGCCGTGATAACTGGCCAGCATGAGCAGGCTGTCGCCTTTTTCGTTACGAAAGTTCACCGGCATGCCTTTTTCGATCAGGCCGGCCAGCCGTTCGCTGCCGCCTTCGCGCACCAGGTTGAACACCTGGCGCAGAAAATCGAGGGTTTCGGCATCCATCGGCGCTGCTTGCCCTGACTGGCCCGCAGGGATAGTTGCCTGGGTAGTTGATTGTTCAGTACTCATGATTTCTCGCTGGACGATTGGTTTTGTCTTGACGGTATGATATCTGGCGCGGCCGGTCGGTGCGCACGCGCACCTTGCACGCTAGCGATTGCGGCGGCGTCCGCTGCCAGTTTGCGGTAATGTTGTACGCATTACCACTCAATCAAGGAAACAACATGAAAAAGCTGATCATGATGGCCATTGCCGGCTTCGTCTGGAAAAAGGTGCAGGCACGCATCCTCAAGCAACCGCAGGCCGTGCCGGCGCGCGGGGTGCGCCGTCTTTGATGCGCATCCCGATTTGTCGGGATCATACCCGCCACGCTTTCGTGGCGGGTTTTTTTTAGCGGCTGATTCTTATTCAGAAGAGATGCCTTGCTTATCCAGTCACGTTTTGCCTCATCGCTGCGCTACGCTGCGGCCACCGCTGTAACCGCCACCTTGCTGGCGCCCTCTATGGCCAGCGCCGCGGCCGCGGCCGTCGCCGCCAACCTGCCGCCACCGGGCTTGTACCGGGTCGACAGCGATGCCACCGTCATCTACCGTGACGGCGCCTCGTACCAGCAGAAGGTTGACGGCGCAAGTAACAGCGTCAGCCTGCGCGTGCAATCGGCCAAGGGCAAGGCCATCGGCGCCACCAGCTCGGCTGTTCCCACACAAGTTTGCATCGCCGCCGGCGCGCAAAACAATGGTTTGCCGCTGCCGGGGATGGCGGCAAATTCCACGTGCAAGGCCGGCGCGCCGCTCACCGGGCCGAAAGGCACCGTGTTCAGTTCGCGCTGCGATATCGCCGATATCGATATCGGCGTGCGCAAACTCGACGCCAGGAACTGGGAAATGAAAACCACCGTCAGCGAGCATCTGGGACCGAAGGGCATGCTCGACTTCGACCAGCAGCGCAAGATGTTCGAAACGTCCTTGAAAAACGCCACCAGCGCCGAGGAGCGCGCCGACGTCCAGTACACGCTGGATCACTGGGAAGAGTTCAAGCAGGAGATGCGCGCGAACGCCGCCGCCTCGGGCGCGCAAGCTGCGCCGGGCGCTGCCACCCGCATGAGCACGGCGACCAGCCGCCTGACCCGGGTGGGCGAGAGCTGCAAGGTCGCCGCCGCGCCGGCCGCGGGGACTGCGCGATGAGGGCCGTGCTTGCGCTGGCTGGCACCGCCGTGCTGCTTGCAGGCTGCGGC
>JAQGNM010000560.1 GCA_028291845.1 Massilia sp.
GAGGCGCCATGAAAATGATCATTCTCGACCGCGACGGCGTCATCAACCACGACTCGCCGGACTTCATCAAGTCGCCCGCCGAGTGGGTGCCGATCCCCGGTTCGCTGGAGGCGATCGCGCGCCTGAACCAGGCCGGCTACCGGGTGGTGGTGGCGTCGAACCAGTCGGGCATCGCGCGCGAACTGTTCGACATGAATATTTTGAATACCATCCACCAGAAGCTGCACTCGCACGCGCAGATGGCCGGCGCGCAAATCGACGCGATTTTCTTTTGCCCGCACGCGGCCAATGACAACTGCGATTGCAGAAAGCCGAAAGCGGGCATGTTCGAAGAAATCGGCAAGCGTTTCAAAATAGCCCTGCGCGGCGTGCCCACCGTCGGCGACTCGCTGCGCGACCTGCAGGCCGGTTTCAAGTGCGGCTGCGCGCCGTACCTGGTGTTGACCGGCAAAGGCCGCAAAACCATGGAAACGGGCGGCCTGCCGCCCGGCACCCAGGTGTTCGACGACCTCGCCGCCATGGTCAGCCACCTGCTCAAATCCCCTCCTACATCATCCACCTGACTGCTCTTTCCGGAGACCCCTTTGCGTAATTTCGGCCTGTTCCTGCGTTCCCTGCTGTTCACCGTGATCATGGTGCTGGCGACCGTGATCTGGGTGTTCGTCTGCCTGTTGGCCGCGCCCCTGTCTTACAACAAGCGTTACTGGGTGACTTCGCGCTGGAACGTGTTCGTCATCTGGTGCGCCAAAGTCATTTGCGGCATCCGCTACCAGTTCAAGGGTTACGAGAATCTGCCGGACGAGCCGGCCATCGTGCTGTCCAAGCACCAGTCGGCGTGGGAGACCATCTTTTTGCTGCCGTCGTTGACGCGCCCATTGGTGTACGTGTTTAAAAAAGAGATACTGTATATTCCGTTTTTCGGCTGGGGCATGGCGCTGTTGCGCATGATTCCGATCGACCGCAAGCAGGGCAAGAACGCTTTCAAACAAGTGGTCGCGCAGGGCAAGCGCCGGCTGGCCGACGGCCAGTGGATTATCATGTTCCCGGAAGGGACCCGCATCCCGGTGGGCCAGGCCGGCAAGTACAAGAGCGGCGGCACCCGGCTGGCGGTGGAAACGCAGTCGGTAGTAGTCCCGATCGCGCATAATTCGGGCGAGTACTGGCCGAAAGGCTCCTTCCTGAAGCGGCCCGGCACCATCACCGTCTCGATCGGCAAACCGATTTCTCCAGTGGGCCACACGCCCGACAGCATGATGCAAGAGGTAGAGAATTGGATAGAGTCAGAAATGCGCGTCATTTCGCCCCACGCTTACAGCGCTGGCTGAGCGGGTCCGGCGAACTGACCGGCGCCCGGGCGGCGCCGCAGAACAAGGCCGACGGCTCGCAGCTCGAGCTGTTCGCCCAGGATTACTTCGCCGCGCTGGAACCGGCTTGCGCGCCCCCATCGGCGCCGCAGGCGCTGTTCAAGGCGCCGCCGCCGCCGCGCGTGGCCCTGCCGGTTCCCCCCATCGTGCCAGGCGCGCCGCCGCTGCGCCGCATCCAGCTCGGCGCCCACGCGGTCGACTACGTCCTGCGCCGCTCCGCGCGCCGCTCGATCGGCTTCATGATCGACGACGACGGCCTGCGCGTCACCGCGCCCAGGCGCCTGAACCTCACCGAAATCGACAACGCCATCCGCGCCAAGCAGCGCTGGATCGTCACCAAGCTGGAAGAACGGGGCGAGCGGCGCGCCCTGCGCCAGAAAAAACCGGCGGTGCAATGGGTCGACGGCGCCGAACTGCCGTATCTCGGCGGCGCCATCACCCTGCGCCTGCAGCCGGCCGCGCGCAGCCACTGCCGCTACGATGAACAGGCCAGGGAGCTGCAGGTCGGCGTGGTGGCGGGCTTGCAGGAATGGCAGTTGCGCGAGCGCGTCAGATTGTGGCTGCAGGGCCAGGCCAAAGCGCTGTTCGCCGAGCGCATGGCGCATTTTGCGCCGCTATTGAATGTCAGCTACCGCTCGCTCACCCTGTCGTCGGCCGGCACCCGCTGGGGCTCCTGCACGGTGGGCGGCAGCATCCGCCTGAACTGGCGGCTGATTCACTTTCCACTGTCGCTGGTCGACTACGTGGTCGCCCATGAACTGGCGCACTTGCGCGAAATGAATCACAGCGCGCAGTTCTGGGCGACGGTGGCGGCGGTGTATCCCGATTACGACGGCGCCAAGGCGGCCTTGCGCAAGTTGTCGCAGGAGTTGCCGGTCATATTTCCGGATTGAGCAGCACCGGGGTCTGGCACTTCGTGCCTGACCCCATTCCGAGCGTCGCCGGCAAACTCAAATAATTGCGGTGGCTTTTAATTTCAAAATGAGGCGGTCAGCTTGGTTGCCGGTGCTAACCACCGCTTGGCTGCGCTTTGATCCAGGTCGCATAACCTGCCAAATTGGCCGACTGCGCCGCATCGAGGCACCTGGCCGGCAGCGGCAAGGTGCCGCGTTTTAAGATGAGCATGCGCCCGCGCGAATAGCTGCGCATGCCGGTGACATCGGCCCAGTCGATCAGGGTGACGCCGCCCGGCCCGCTGCGCACGATGCCGTGGTGGTCGATGGTGAACTGGTAGGTGGTGCGCGAGCGGCCCTGCATGAAGAAGTGAAAGCCGGCGGCCCAGGTGCTCTTGAACTGCATGTACCAGCTGGCCGGCGCGGCGATGCGCCGGCGGCGAATCAGGTAGCCGGCGTGTTGCCACATGAAGCCGACATATTCCCAGAAGCCGTAACGAACCGAAAACTCGATCGGCGCCAGCGTCGCGGCGTCCTGTTCGTGCAAGAACGGGGTTTGATGAAGCGGTGTTGTGAGGACCAGCGCTTCCGGATCGCTGTGTTGCTGCACCAGCGTTGCCACCGGCTTGCGACTGCCCACTGGCTTCGGATGATTAAACCACATGCGCGTCCCCGTTCGCCCTTGTCACCGGGCCTGAAACACTTATGTTAGCAAATTTAATAAATCAGCCCCTGCAACAGTTCAACCGTGCGCGCAGTGGCGCCGCGATGCATTTCAGCAAAGCGAGCTCCGGCGCTGCCGATGGCGGCGCGCCGGTCCGGGTCGACCAGCAAGGCGCGCGCCTGCGCCAGCATATCGGCCGCATCGAGCACCCGGCTGGCCGCGCCGGCAGCGACCGCTTCATCGCTGGCCATCGCAAAATTGAAGGTGTGGGTGCCGACCAACACCGGTTTACCTACCGCGCAGGCCTCGATCAGATTCTGCCCGCCCAGCGGCAGCAGGCTGCCGCCGATGAAAGCGCAGTCGCAGGCGGCGTAATAGGCGAACATCTCGCCCATCGAGTCGCCCAGCAGGACCTCGACGGCGGCGTCGAGTTCGACGCCATCCTGGCCCAGGGCGGAGCGGCGGCCGACCTTGAAGCCGCGTGTTTCGGCCAGCCGCGCCACCTCGTCAAAGCGCTGCGGATGGCGTGGCACGATCAGCAGCAGCATGCCGGGCAGCCGCTCGGGCATGTTCTTGTAGGCATCGAGAATCAAGGCCTCCTCGCCTTCGCGCGTGCTGGCGCACAGCAGCACCGGGCGCGGCGTCCCGGCAGCATCGATCAGCTGGCGCAAAAACTTCCCCCTGGCCAGCGCCGCCGCCGGCACGGCGACGTCGAACTTGATGCTGCCGGTGACTTCGACGTGGGGAGCGCCCAGCGCGCGGATGCGCGCGGCGTCGAGCTCGGTTTGCGCCGCCACCAGCGACAGCTTGCCGGCGGCCTCTGTCATCAATGCGCCGAAACCGCGCGCCCGCTTGGCCGAGCGCTCCGACAGGCGCGCGTTGACCAGCGCCACCATGATGCCGCGCGCCTTGCACACCGAGATCAGGTTCGGCCACACCTCGGTCTTATTGAGGATGCTGATGCGCGGCGTGAATTGGCGCATGAAGGGGGTCAGCTTTCCGACCATGTCGTAGGGCAGATTCGTTTGCACGAAGCGTTCGCCGTGATGGCCGTAAAGCTCCTGGCCGGCGGCGCGCCCGGTTGGCGTCATGTGGGTCATCAGGATGCGGCTGTGGGGGTACAGCGCCATCAGGGCGTCGACCAGCGGTTCGGCGGCGCGCGTCTCTCCCACCGATACCGCGTGAATCCACAGGGTGTGCCAGCCGGGGCCGCGCGAACCGTAACGGCCGCGCCGCTCGTTCCAGTGTTTTCGATAGCCCTTCTCGCGCAGGCCGCGCCACCACAGGCGCGTCAGCACCAGCGGCATGGCCAGGCGCCACAGGGCGCTGTAAGTGCCACGTTTCATGAACTGCCCACCAGGGAAAGTGCGGCCGCGCTGACCTCGGCGACCGATGGCGGCGCGCCGCGCTCGCCCAGGTTGACGATCAACGGCGACCAGTTGCCCTCGGTTTTCCAGCGTGGCGAGTCGGCATAGATCTCCACGGTCGGGCGCAAGAAGGCGGCGGCGATGTGGGTCAGGCCGGTATCGACGCCGACCGCCAACGCGGCGTTACGCGCCAGCCTGACGGCGTCGGCCATCGACAGCTTGGGCAGCACGCGGGCATGCGGCACGCCGGCGGCGATCGCCTCGGCTTCGGCCTGTTCGGCCGCCGAGCCCCAGGCCAGCAGCACCGGCATCGGCGCCAGTTGCTGTCCCAGCGCGATCCAGCTGGCGGTCGGCCATTTTTTGGCGGCGCGCGCGGTGCCGTGAAAAAACACGGCGTACGGCGCCGCCGGCATCCACTCGGGCCGCGGCGCCTCGTCGACGGCGGGCAGGCCGAAATCGGGCGCGCTGTCGACGGCGTAGCCGAGCGCCCTGGCCGCTACCAGGCGACCGCGCGCCACCGCGTGGGTGCGTGGATCGAGCTTGATCGAGTCGGTGTGAAATATCCGCGACACTGCCTCGTAGCCGGAGCCTTCGCTGCCATTGCCGAGGCCGATCTTGCGCCCGCCTGGCGCGAGTTTGGCCGCGCCCATGATGATGCCGGTCTTGAGCAGGCCCTGGGTGTCGAACACCAGGTCGTAGCGTTCGGCGCGCAGGCCGCGGAAAAACGCGGCGATGTCGGCGCGCGTGGCCTTCTGGCCCAGGCTCTTGCGCCAGCGGCGCAGGGCGAACGGGATGATTCTGCGCACCTGCGGATGCAGGCGCACCAGGCTGACATAGGCTTCCTCGACCACCCAGTCGATTTCGGCCTGCGGATAGTGGCGCAGCAGGTCGGCCACCATCGGCAGGTTATGCAGCACGTCTCCCAGCGACGATACGCGCACCAGCAGGATTTTCAAGCGGCGGCCCGTCAGAACGGCAGTTTGGCGTCGGGGCGCGCGGTGGTGATGGCGCGCTTGAACTCAGCCTGGATGCGCGCCAGCGCGCTTGGGGTTTCCGCCTCGAAGCGCATCACCACCACCGGCGTGGTGTTCGATGAACGCGCCAGGCCGAAACCGTCGGCGTATTCGACCCGCAGGCCGTCGATGGTGATGATGCGCTCGTGGCCGGGGAAGGCGTCGTCGCGCAGCTTGTCGATCAGGGCGACGTTCTCGCCTTCGGCCAGCTCCAGGTGCAGTTCGGGGGTGCTGTCCGACTGCGGCAGACTATTGAGCAGGGCCGACGGATCGGCCACGCGCGTGAGCAGTTCGAGCAAGCGCGCGCCCGAATACAGGCCGTCGTCGAAACCGTACCAGCGGTCGGAGAAGAAGATATGACCGCTCATTTCGCCGCCCAGCGGGGCGCCGGT
>JAQGNM010000562.1 GCA_028291845.1 Massilia sp.
ATATTGAGCTTGATGATCTTGTGGCCGTCTTCTTCCATCTGCCTGGCTTTTTCCATGGCCGGGCCGCGGATTTCGTAACAGACGTCATCGAGCTTGGTGGATTTGAGAATCGGTCGCACTTGGTCAGTCCTATTAATGTATTTGAAGTATGCAGCCAATTGTTGCACTGCGAAAAAGCCCATTCTGCCGTTTCAGGCCGAATTAATCAACCTGCAAGGGTGGTCAGGCCTGCTTGCGGCGGCCGCGCGGCCGCACCGGCAAGCACCCGGAAACTCGCGCTTTGGCGGTGTTTGTGGCATGCTAACGCCCTCATGGGCGCCAGCCGCCCGGCACCTATCCGAACCCATCATTCCCGACATGAAGCTCCATTCCAGCTCCACGCAACAATACCAGACTGTTACCGGCTACTTCGAAGGCGGCGTCGAAATCAACGCCCAGCCCTTCGATTACAGCCTGACAGTGACGCCGGAAATGCCGCCGCAAGCGTGGCCGGTGGCGACTTTCGAGGACCTGACGGCGGCACACTTCGAGGCCATCGCCGACACCAGGCCCGACGTCGTCATCCTCGGTACCGGCGCGCGCCAGCGTTTCATTCACCCGCGCCTGATCGCCAGCCTGTCGAACCTGCGCATCGGCGTCGAGTGCATGGACAACCAGGCCGCCTGCCGCACGTACAACATCCTGATGGGCGAAGGCCGCAAGGTCACGCTGGCCTTGATCCTGGGCGTGCCGCCGGGCGCTCCGGCCTGATGAGCGACCTGCACACGCGCGACCTGCATACGGCCGGCCTGCACGCCAGCTTGCACGACAACCGCGCCCTCGTCTGGAGCCTGTTCGCCGCCTTTGCCCTGGTCACCCTGTACATGCTGGGCGTGCGCACCCTGGTGCCGCCCGACGAGGGCCGCTACGCCGAGATGGCGCGCGAGATGTTCGTCAGCGGCGACTGGGTCACCACCCGCCTGAACGGCATCAAGTATTTCGAAAAGCCGCCGCTGCAGACCTGGATGAACGCCCTGTCGTTCACCTTGTTCGGCCTGGGCGAGTGGCAAGCCAGGCTGTGGACCGGCCTGTGCGGCATCGGCGGCGTTTTGCTCACCGCTTACGCCGGCACCAGGGTGTTCTGCGCGCGCGTCGGCTTTTACGCCGGCCTGGTGCTCGGATCGTGCTTCTACTGGGTCGCCTGCAGCCAGATCGATTCGCTCGACATGGGTTTGTCGGGCATGATGACGATCGTCCTGTGCGCTCTGCTGCTGGGCCAGCGGGAAGGCGCCAGCGCGCTTGAAAACCGCAACTGGATGCTGCTCTGCTGGGCCGCCATGGCCTTGGCGGTGCTGTCGAAAGGCTTGATCGGGCTGATGCTGCCGGGCGGGATCCTGGTCGCCTACACCCTGATCACCCTGCAGTGGCGGCTGTGGGCGCGCCTGCACCTGGTCAAGGGCTTGCTGCTGTTTCTGCTGGTGGCGGCGCCCTGGTTCATCCTGGTCGGCATGCGCAATCCCGAGCAGCCGGCCTTCTTTTTCATCCACGAACACTGGGACCGTTTCTTCAAGACCGAGCATCACCGCGAGCAGGTCTGGTACGTGTTTTTCGTGCTGACGGCGGTGGGCATGGTGCCGTGGCTGGGCATGCTGGCGCAGAGCCTGGTGCTGGGCGCGCGCAAGGTGGCGGGCAGCGATCCCAAGGCTTTCCGGCCGCGCCTGATGCTGCTGATCTGGGCCGCCTTCATCATCCTGTTCTTCACCAAGTCGAACTCCAAACTGCCGGGCTACATCCTGCCGGTGTTTCCGGCGCTGGCGCTGTTGACCGCGATTTACCTCGATACCGGCAGGCGCGCGGCGCGCGTGGTGACGGCGGCGCTGATGGCGCTGGTGGGCGCCGCCCTGTTGGCGACGGTGCCCTTCATGCCGCGCATGGCCGGCCGCGCCGGCGAGGTGGTGCTGTACCAGGGCTATCAGCCATGGGTGCTGGCGGCCGGCCTGGTCGCCTTGCTGGGCGGCGCGCTGGCGCTGCTGTACGCGCGCCGGCAGGATGGCCACAAGAGCAAGGATTGGTTTGTCGTGGTACTGGCGGTGGCGGGCTTTGCCACCACCCAGATCATGATGGCCGGCTTCGAGCCGCTGGGCCGCGCCCGCGCGGGCGTGGCCATGCTGCCGGCGATCGAGGCGCAGCTGACCCCGGACACGAAGCTCTACGCGGTCGGCACCTACGAGCAGTCGATGAGCTTTTATTTGCGCCGCACCGTCACCCTTGTCGCCTACACCGACGAGTTCTCGTTCGGCCTGCAGCAGCAGCCGGAACTGGGCATTCCGACGGTGCCGCTGTTCGTCGAACGCTGGATGCGCGACGCCGCCGCCGGCCGCCACAACCTGGCCTTCATGCCCGAAGATATCTATCACGCCCTGCGGGCGCAGGGCGTACCGATGCGGATCGTGGCGCAGGATGCGCGCCGCATGGTGGTCAGCAATCAAAAATAACAGCTGAAAAGAGAACCATGAACCTGACCACCTTCGCCTTCATCCTCACCGGCGTGCTGCTCAACGCCGCCGCCCAGCTGCTGCTCAAAGCCGGCACCAACGCGCTCGGCGGGGCCATTCACCTGACCGCGCAAAACTGGTTTTCCACCGGCCTGAAGGTGATTTCCCAGCTGCCGATCCTGGCCGGCCTGGCCTGCTATGCGATATCCGTGGTGGTGTGGATCATCGGCCTGTCGCGCGCCGACGTCACCCTGGCCTACCCGATGCTCTCGCTCGGCTACATCGCCACCGCCATCGGCGCCTACCTGTTCCTGGGTGAGGTGGTGTCGGTGCAGCGCATGGTGGCGATGGGGGTGATCATCGTCGGCGTCGCCATGATGGCGCGCACTTGAGACCGATCCCGTACAAGACCGCCCTGCGCGGCTGCTAGAATGCCGCTTTGACGATGTCGAAATGAACACGCGACGCCGGCATGTATTTATAGCACCCCGCACTTCTTCTGAACCACGCTGACCCGAGACTTCCATGACCGCTGCCCTTTCCACCGCGCTGCCCTTCCTGCCGTTTTCCAAGCCGACCATCGACGAGGACACCATCGCCATGGTGGGCGATGTGCTGCGCTCGGGCTGGTTGACCAACGGCGGGCCGAAAGTGTCGCAGTTCGAGCAGCAGCTGTCAGAGTATTTCGGCGGGCGCCCGGTGCGCTGCTTCAACAGCGGCACCTGCACCATGGAGATCGCCCTGCGCGTGGCTGGCGTCGGCCCCGGCGACGAAGTCATCACCACCCCGCTGTCGTGGGTCGCCACCGCCAACGTGATCCTGGAGGTGGGCGCCACCCCGGTGTTCGCCGACGTCGACCCGGTCACCCGCAACATCGACCTCGACAAGCTGGAAGCGGCCATCACCCCGCGCACCCGCGCCATCATCCCGGTTTACCTGGCCGGCCTGCCGGTCGACATGGACCGCCTGTACGCCATCGCCGGCATGCACAATCTGCGCGTGGTGGAGGACGCCGCGCAGGCGTTCGGCTCGACCTGGAAAGGCAAGCGCATCGGCGCCTTCGGCGACATGGTGTCGTTCAGTTTTCAGGTGAATAAAAACCTCACCACCGGCGAAGGCGGCTGCCTGGTGCTCAATAATGAAGACGAAGCCGTGCTGGCCGAAAAATACCGCCTGCAGGGCGTCACCCGCAGCGGCGTGGACGGCATCGACGTCGACGTTTTGGGCGGCAAATACAATATGACCGACATCGCCGCCGCCATTGGCCTCGGCCAGATGAAGACCATCGACGCGGTCAACGCCCACCGCGAATCGCTGGCCCGTCACTACTACCAGTGCTTCGGCCCGGATTTCGCCGCCAGCACCGGCGCGCAACTGCCGCAGCCGGCCTTCGGCAGCTCGAACTGGCACCTGTTCCAGATCATCCTGCCCGATCGCGGCCCCACCACTCGCGCCGATTTCATGCGCGCGCTGAAAGAGCAATACAACGTCGGCAGCGGCTTTCATTACGCCGCCATCCACCTGTTCACCCTGTACCGCAAGCTGGGCTTTCATGAGGGGATGTTCCCCGAGTCCGAGCGCATCGGCCGCCTGACGGTGACCTTGCCGCTGTTTTATGCGATGACCACACTCGATGTCGAACGCGTGGTCGGCGCGGTCAAAGCGGTGCTGGCCGACCAGGCAACCCAACCATGATGCTCGACCCTCTGAAGCCGGAACTGTCGATCGTCATCCCGATCTACAATGAAGAAGCCGGCCTGGCTGCGCTGTTCGCCCGCCTGTACCCGGCGCTCGACCGCATCGGCATCCCCTACGAGATCATTTTCGTCAACGACGGCAGCCGCGACAACTCGGTGGCGATCCTGGCCGAGCAGTTCCGTGCGCGTCCGGACGTGACGCGGGTGGTGCTTTTCAACGGCAACTACGGCCAGCACATGGCGATCCTGGCCGGCTTCGAAGAGACCCGCGGCGAGATCGTCGTCACCCTCGACGCCGACCTGCAGAACCCGCCCGAAGAGATCCACAAGCTGGTGGAAAAAATGCGAGAGGGGTTCGACTACGTCGGCTCGATCCGCCGCGTGCGGCAGGATTCGGCGTGGCGCACCATCGCCTCGAAAGCCATGAACCGCCTGCGCCACCGCATCACCAACATCAATATCACCGACCAGGGCAATATGCTGCGCGCGTACGGGCGCAACGTCATCGACCTGGTCAACCAGTGCGGCGAGGTGAACACCTTCGTGCCGGCGCTGGCCTATAAATTCTCGCGCAGGCCCACCGAGATTTTTGTCGAACACGAAGAGCGCGCGGCCGGCGAATCGAAGTATTCGCTGTACAGCCTGATTCGCCTGAACTTCGACCTGGTCACCGGCTTCTCGCTGGTGCCGCTGCAGATGTTTTCGATGCTGGGGATGATGCTCTCGTTCGCCTCGGCCATCCTGGTGGTGATGCTGCTGATCCGCCGCTTTCTGCTCGGCGCCGAAGCCGAAGGCGTGTTCACCCTGTTCGCCATCGCCTTTTTCTTCATGGGGGTGATCCTGTTCGGCATCGGCCTGGTGGGCGAATACGTCGGCCGTATTTTCCAGCAGGTGCGCGCGCGTCCGCGCTACGTGGTGCAGACCATCCTGCAGCACACGCCGGGAACCGACATCGCGCTCGACCGCGCCGTCGAAAAACGCCAGGTGAGCCG
>JAQGNM010000580.1 GCA_028291845.1 Massilia sp.
GGCGCCGCCGCGCGCAGGTTGCGCCCGCGCCGCCACGCCACCCGGCGCGCCCTGGCGGCCTGCAAGAATGTCCGTAATGAGCCTGCCATGGTGTCCTGTGTGGCTGAGTTCAAGGAGCGGTTATGAAATGCAAATTGGCCGGCGGCCGCGCCGGCGCCAACTGAGCAGCCTTAGCGGGGGGCGCTGCAAAAACAAAAACAAACGCGGCGACATTTCATCGCCTTCCTTTGCATTTCGTCGCGCCGTTCCCGCAGCTTGTCGCATGCCGGTGGCGACGTTGGCGGCGCCTGGCTACAGTAGCCACATCGCCACCCACTTCCAGAGGACCACCATGAACATCCTGCACAACGTCGAAGCTGTAATTGCCCTGGTCGCCGCGCTGGCGGTGGGCGTGAGCGCGGTTCTGCCGGGCGCCGTCGCCGATGCCCCGGTCCAGGTGCGTGAAATCAGCGTGGCCACACCGACCCAGGTGGCAGTTGTGAAGGTCGCCGCCCGGCGCCTGAGCGCCGTCGAAAAAATGCGCTCGCTGGAGAATGAACGGGCCCTGGCGCGCGCCGCAGCGACGCCGCGCGGCTAAGCTCAAGCATGCACGGACGATCAGCGCGGGGCCGTCAAACGTTACATGGACCTGTTTCAGATGTAAGCATGTGAATCAAACCTCCGAAACGAACCAGGCCGTTGCTATATTCAGGGCGTCGTAATCACCACCGGAGACAACATCATGAAACGCTTATTCATCACCGCACTGATCGCCACCAGCGCCGCCGCCTGGCTGCCAACGGCGGCCATCGCCCAGTCGGGCGTCAGCCTGGTCATCAACAGCGCGCCGCCCGCACCGCGTTACGAAGCCGTACCCGCCGCACGGCACGGTTATGTGTGGGCGCCCGGCTACTGGAACTGGGACGGCCGCCGCCACGTGTGGGTGGAAGGTCACTGGGAATCAGCGCGCGACGGCTACCAGTACCGCCCCAACGAATGGGTACGCGACGGTGGCCGTTACCGCCTGCAGTCGGGCGGCTGGGTGCCGGCAGCGCAGATCCGCTATGACGATGTGCGCATCGCCCCGCCGGCGCCACGCTACGAGCGCGTGCCCGCCAGCCGCAACGGCTACGTATGGCAGCCCGGTTACTGGGACTGGCGCGGCAACCGCTACGAGTGGGTGCAGGGCGTGTGGATTGCCGACCGCCCGGGCTACGTCTATTCGCGTCCGCAGTGGATCCAGCGCGACGGCCGCTGGTTCTTCGAGCAGCCGCGCTGGTCGTCGCGCGACGGCCGTGACCGTGACCGCGACGGTATCCCCGACCGCTTCGAGCATGGCCGCGACCGCGACCGCGACGGCATCCCGGACCGCCTGGAACACAACGGCCGCCGCGACAACGACCGCGACGGCGTCCCCAACCGCCGCGATCACGACCGCGATGGCGACGGCGTGCCGAACAACCGTGACGACCGGCCGGACAATCCACGCCGGTATTGATCGACCAGCAGTATAAAAGCAGGGGACAGCGCTCCCCTGCTTTTTTTCGTTCATCGGCGGCCGGTGCTATGCTTCGTCCATGCCTGCTTCTGCCCTTCCCGATCTGCCCGATCCTAACAATCTACCCGACCTCAGTTATCACGCCGAACGCGCCGCCAGCCGCCGCCTGGCCGCCCGCACCGGCTGCAGCTACGAGGCGGCGCTGCTGCAGATCATGCAGAGCGCCGCCGGCGGCGCCGCCAGGCTGCCCGCGCTGCTCGCCCGGCGCGCTGCCGAACAACACGCCCACGCCGAACGCGCCGCGCAGCGCGAACAGCGCCGCCTGGCCATGCAGGCCAGGCGCGACCAGCTGAAAAACAGCGGCGCCACGCCCTGGCGCGGCTGGTTCGACGGTTCCGCCTGGCCTAATCCGGGCCGCTGCGGCATCGGCGCCCTGTTGAGCGGGCCGGCCGGCCAGCGCTTCGCCGTATCGCGCGATGCCGGCTACGGCAACAGCAGCGAAGCCGAATACCGCGCCCTGATCCTGCTGCTGGACACCGCCCTGCGGCACGGCGCCGATCAGCTCACCATCCACGGCGACAGCAAGGTGGTGATCGACGACGTTACCGCCGCGACGGCGCCGGCGGCGTCGCTGGCGCTGCTGCGCGGCCAGGCGCAGGCGTTGCTGCAACGCCTGCCCGGCGCCACGCTGCGCTGGATTCCACGCCACCGCAACAGCGAGGCCGACGCCTTGTCGCAGCAGGCGCGTGCCACCGGCATGGAGGTCGGCATTGAAGACTGACATGCTCACCGACTGGCAGCCAAAATTGCTGGCGATCGCCGTCGCCCAGCCGCACGGCGACGGCGCGCACGACCTCAATCATCTGCACCGCGTGTGGGCCAATGCGCGCAGCCTGATGCGGGCTCAAGCTGACGGCGCGGCCGACCCGCTGGTGGTAATGGCTGCCTGTTACTTGCACGACCTGGTCAACCTGCCGAAAAACCATCCGCAGCGCGCCAGCGCCTCGCGCCTGTCGGGCGCCGCCGCGCGCACCGGCTTGCAGGATGCCGGCTTTCCTGCCGGGCGGCTGGACGGCGTCGTGCATGCCATCGAAGCCCACAGTTTTTCGGCGGCGATTGGCGCCACCACGCTGGAGGCAAAGATCGTGCAGGACGCCGACCGGCTCGATGGCCTCGGCGCGGTCGGCCTGGCGCGCCTGTTCTATATCGCCGGGCAGATGAGCAGCGCGCTGGCCGACGGCGCCGATCCGCTGGCCTTGCAGCGCCCTCTCGACGACCGCCGCTACGCGCTCGATCACATCATGGTCAAACTTTCGAAGCTGCCGGCCATGATGCAGACCGATGCCGGCCGCGCGCTGGGCGAACAGCGGCTGGCTCGCTTGATGGCATTCCGCCAGGAGTTCGCCGCCGAGTGGACGGACGCCGCGTGATGCAGGCGGCGGGAATGAGTTCGGGCGTGGTCGGCGTGGTGCTGTGCGGCGCCCTGCTGCACGCCAGCTGGAACGCCATGGTCAAATCGCGTCCCGACACCTTCCTGGTGACGGTGCTGGTGGCCGGCGCCGCCGGTGTGTGGTGCGCCATCGGCCTGCCGTTCGTGCCGGCGCCGGCGGCCGCCAGCTGGCCGTATATCGCGGCGTCGACGGCGGTGCAACTGGCCTATTACGCCTTGCTGGTGGCGGCCTACCGCGGCAGCGACATGAGCCGCGCCTATCCGCTGATGCGGGGCAGCGCGCCGCTGCTGGTGGCGCTGGCCAGCGGCCCGCTGATCGGCGAAACATTGAACATCACCCAGTGGCTGGCGCTGGCCTGCATCTGCGGCGGCATCTTGAGCCTGTACCTGAGCGGCAGGGCCGGCGTGCAAGTGGCCGGCGCCGGGCGCAGCACCGCGTTCGCCTTGCTGACCGCCTGCATGATCGCCGCCTTCACCCTGATCGACGGCGCCGGCGTGCGCCTGTCCGGCTCCTCGCTCGCCTACACCATGTGGATCTTCATGCTGACCGGCGCCGGCCTGGTGCTGTGGACCGCGCGCAGCCACCGCGGCCGGCTGTGGCCCTACGCCCGCGCCAACTGGCGCATCGCCGTATTCGGCGGCCTGGCCAACCTCGGCTCCTACAGCCTGGCCCTGTGGGCGATGACGCAGGCGCCGGTGGCGGCGGTGGCCGCCCTGCGCGAAACCTCGATCCTGTTCGCCGTCGCCATCGCCGCCCTGATCCTGCACGAAAAGGTCAGCAAGACCCGCCTCGCCGCGGTCACCCTGGTCGCCCTCGGCGCCGTCGCCATGCGACTGGCGTAAACAGAGACAGCGCGCGACAAGAACAGCCACGCCCCGAGGCGAAATCCGCTCTGAATCGGGTTTGCGTCCCCCAAAAAAGATCCGGCTCCGCCGGTCTTTTTCGCCTGACCATCTTTGCGCTGGCAAGCTGGTTTTATCCTTGCATTACTGACTAGACCAAACAAAAGTAGGGTTTCACTTTTGTTTGCAAGGTTTATAATTATTGTTTCGTTCAAGAGGCCCCCATCGTGTCCGACCGCATCAAGGTTTTGCCGCAGTATCTGCTGCCCAAGCAGGCGCTCACCACCTTTGCCGGGCGCGTGGCGGGCGCCAAGGGCGGCGTGTGGACGACCAATCTGATCAAATGGTTCGTCACGAAATACGGCGTCGACATGAACGAGGCGGCCGATCCCGATATCGCCAGCTACAGCAGCTTCAACGATTTTTTCACGCGCCCCTTGCGCGAGGGCGTGCGTCCGCTGGCCGACGCCGATTTCGTCTGCCCGGTCGACGGCGCCATCAGCCAGATCGGCGCCATCGACGATCACCAGATTTTTCAGGCCAAGGGCCACGCCTTCACCACCGCGGAACTGGTCGGCGGCGACGCCAGGCTGGCGGCGCACTTCCAGCACGGCAGCTTCGCCAATCTGTATCTGAGCCCGAAGGATTACCACCGCTTGCACATGCCGTGCGACGGCCGCCTGACGCGCATGATCTATGTGCCGGGCGCGCTGTTCTCGGTCAATCCCACCACCGCGCGCGGCATCCCCGGCCTGTTCGCCCGCAATGAGCGCGTGGTCTGCGTCTTCAACTCGAAACAGCACGGTGAATTCGTCCTGACGCTGGTCGGCGCCACCATTGTCGGCAGCATGCAGACGGTGTGGCACGGCGTGGTCAATCCGACCCGCCCGGGCCGCGTGTGCGAGTGGACGTATGAGGACCAGACCATCGAGCTGAAAAAGGGCGAAGAGTTCGGGCGCTTCTTGCTGGGCTCGACCATCGTGATGCTGTTCAAGGCCGGTACCATCAGCTTCAATCCGGCGTGGGGACCGGAGAAATCGATACGGCTCGGTGAAATGATGGGCAACCGGCCTGGGAAGTGAGTTAAGGGGGGGACTGGCGCCGGAGGTGCCTGTCCCATGTGTCAAGCCAGGCAAAGTTTGCCTCGGAGCGAACATGGGACAGGCACCTTTCGGTCCGACCGCGGCCCGGCCAGTCCCCCTGCTGTCCCCGGTGTTAACTACGCCAGCATTTGCTTGCGCGCTTCTTCACACGACAGCGACTGCATCATATCCAAAAACGCCCGCGTCTTCGCCGGCATCAGCCGCCGCCCCGGAAACACCGCCCACCCCGTCACCGCCGGCAGTTCCCACTCCGGCAGCACCCTGACCAACTCGCCCTTTTTCAAAAACGGATTGGCGAACAGGTCCGAGCTGGCGGCGATGCCGGCGCCGGCGCAGGCGATGCGCGCCAGCAGGTCGGGCGAATTGGCGGTCAACTTGGCCGGCAGCTCGCGCGACCAGGTCACCTTGCCGCGCGTGAGCAGCCATGATTGGGCGCCGCCGCTGCGGCTGAGCAGGCATAGCAGATCGTGCCGTTCGAGGTCGTCCGGCGTCTCCGGCAGGCCGCGCGTGGCCAGGTAGGCGGGCGAGGCATACAGGCCGATGTGCTCGAAGGCGATACGGCGGGCGGCCAGGGTGGCGTCGTCCGGCAGGTCGCCCATGCGAATCGCAATGTCGAAGTTTTCGGCCACCAGGTCGACCCGGCGCGGCGACAGGTCGAGTTCGAGCGTGATCGCCGGATAGCGCCGCATGAATTCGGCCAGCATGGCCGACAAACCGAGGTTGGCAAAGTCGCTCGGCATCGACAGGCGCAGTTTGCCGCTCGGCTCCTGCTGGCGGTGTTCGGCCAGCGCGCCCACCGCTTCGACCTGCTCGACCACCTGGCGCGCATGCTCGAGCAGGCTTTCGCCGAATTCGGTCAGCACAAGGCTGCGCGTGGTCCGCTGCAGCAAGCGCTCGCCGAGCGTGCTTTCGAGCTGCGCGATGCGGCGCGAGACGGTCGACCTGGGCAGGTCCAGGCGTAGCGCCGCCTTGCTGAAGCTGCCAGTTTCAGCGATGCGGGCAAACAGCAGGAGGTCGTTGGGGTCGATCATCGGATGGGGGCGATTGTGCCATATAGGGAATAATGTTATCCATTTTATGCCCTTCCTGGCGATAAATGGAACTGTTAAAGTGTTCTTCATCGAAGTCCATAACAGTCACTGATATAAGGAAACCTCAATGAACATCCTGCAAATCAATTCCAGCGCTCGCAGCAGCGGTTCTGAATCCACCCGCATGAGCGACAAGCTGGTTGCCGGGCTGGTGGCCGCCAATCCTGGCGCATCTGTGGTGCGCCGCGATCTGGCAAGCGACCCGCATCCGACGCTCGACGAAGCGGCGCTGGGCGCGCTGTTCACCCCGGCCGCCGACCGCAGCGCCGAGCAGAACGCGCGCATCGCGCTCGACGACGCCCTGATCGCCCAGGTGCAGGCCGCCGACGTGCTGGTGATCGGCGCGCCGATGTACAACTTCGGCATCACCACGCAGCTGAACGCCTGGTTCGACGCCATCGCCCGTGCCGGCGTGACCTTCCGCTACACCGCCACCGGCCCGGAAGGCCTGCTGACCGGTAAAAAAGTCTACGTCAACCTGTCGCGCGGCGGCGTGCACCGCAACGGCGCCAGCGACTCGCAAGTACCGTACCTGAAGACCTTCCTGGGCTTTCTGGGCATGACCGACGTCACCTTCCTCTACAGCGAAGGCATGGGCATGGGTCCT
>JAQGNM010000608.1 GCA_028291845.1 Massilia sp.
GGTGTGCGTGATGGTGTGCGTGATGGTGTGCGTGATGGTGTGCGTGATGGTGTGCGTGATGGTGTGCGTGCAGGTTCGCGTAACGGTATGCGCTTACGAGGTCGGCCCCGCGTCGACCTGTTCGGTAACGCTGAGCGCCTTTACAAACGCGTTGTTAAACGCCGGCAGATCATCGGGCTTGCGGCTGGTGATCAGGCGGCCGTCGACCACCACTTCGTCATCGGTCCACTCGGCGCCGGCATTGCGCAAATCGGTTTGCAGGCTGGGCCAGCTGGTCATATGCCTGGCCGTTACCACGCCGGCGTCGATCAGGGTCCACGGGCCGTGGCAAATGGCGGCGATCGGCCGGTCGGTGGCGGCGAAGTCGCGAATGAAGGCAATCGATTCCTCGCTCAGGCGCAAGGTGTCCGGATTGGCGACGCCACCGGGCAGCAGCAAGCCGTCGTAATCGATGGGATCGGCGTCGGCCACCGCCATGTCGACCTTGAATTGGTCGGCCTTGACGTCATGGTTCATGCCTTGCACCTGGGCGCCGGCGCCTTTCGGCGACAGTAGAACGATCTGCGCGCCCTGCTGCTTCAAAAAATCGCGCGGCGAGGTGAATTCGATTTGTTCAACGCCGTCGGTCATCAGCACGGCAATGGTTTTGCCGGCAAGGGGTTGTTGTTGGGTAGTCATGCGAACTCCTGGTTGGTGTTAACTATGTTAAGCATTTGTAAATTGTAGTCGCCAATCTGCATGCTGTCGCGTGCGTTCCGTGCGGACACAGTTCGCTTGCACAACGGGAAAACTTGAATCGTCGGTTAAATCACGCGCAGATCACTGCAAAGATTTTCCATGGCAGCGTCACCAAAAGTAGCAAAACACAGCCTAGAATATCCCCATGCTAATTAGATAACGAACGGCGCGGCGGCAATGGGTGCGCCGCACGAACGTTCGAACGGGATCAGGATGACGATCAAGCGACTGATGTGCGTCTCCGCGCACGGCGGTTTAGTGTTGCACCAGCAATGCGGACCACTGCCGGGATGGGATATCTGCACAGTTTCGAATTTGCGCGAAGCGGCCGAGGTGCTGGAGCGCCAGCCCTACCCGGTCGGCCTGTTGCTCGATCTGCCCGCCGCCGGCGCCCCGCCGATTCTTGATCAGTTTCTTCGGCAGCACTGCGCAATGCAATGGGTCGGCGTGGTACAGCCGGGCCTGTTGCAAGACCCGTCCTGGCGCGCGCTGATCCTCGACCATTTGTGCGACTTTCATACAAAGCCGCTCGACCCGCAACGGCTGACCCATACCCTCGGCCACGCGCACGGCTGGGCCACATTGCGCGGATACCGGGCGAACGACGGCGCCGGCGACGGCGCTGGTGCCGGCACCATTCTCGGCCAGTCGCCCGCCATCGTGGCCCTGCGCGCACAGATCCGCAAGGTGGCGTCGGTCAACGCGCCAGTACTGATCTGGGGCGAAAGCGGCAGCGGCAAGGAACTGGCGGCGCACGCCATCCACGCCCAGTCGGCGCGTGCCAAGGGGCCGTTCGTGCCGATCAATTGCGGCGCCCTGCCCGCCAACCTGATCCAGTCCGAACTGTTCGGCCACGAGCGCGGCGCATTCACCGGCGCCGGCAAGGAAAAGGCGGGATTGATCGAATCGGCCAACGGCGGCACGATTTTCCTCGATGAAATCGGCGACCTGCCGAAAGACATTCAGTCGAACCTGCTGCGCTTTTTGCAGGAGAAAACCATCATGCGGATCGGCGCCACCCGTGAAATCGCCGTCGACGTGCGCGTGATCGCCGCCTCGCACATCAATCTGAAGCAGGCGGCGGCGCAAGGCAGTTTCCGCGAGGATTTGTATTACCGCCTCAGTGTGTTTCCCATCGACGTGCCGCCCCTGCGCGAACGCAAGGCCGATGTGCCGGCGCTGGCCGAACAGTTCTTTCGCCAGTTTGCCGCCGACAAGGGCGCCCACGTCAAGGGCTTCAGCAGCCATGCGATGCAGGCGCTGCAACGGCACGACTGGCCCGGCAATGTGCGCGAACTGATCAATTGCGTGCGGCGCGCCATGGTGCTCGCCGACGGCAGCCTGATCACACCGGCCGACCTCAATCTGCCCGAGCCGCTGCCGGCAACGCTGAGCGACGGCCTGGCCGACTCGCGCGTGCGCGCCGAGCGCGACGCCATCTGCATCAGCCTGGCCAACGCCGGCAAGAACGTCACCCACGCAGCGCGCGAATTGGGCGTGTCGCGCATGACCCTGTATCGCTTACTGGCGAAACACAATATCTCGATATGAACTGTCTTACGCACTGTCACAAGGTTGTGACAGTGGGCTTGCTGCTCATTTAGCCGTGCTTCTCGAATGAATCAAGGCGGAATTTGCAGATTGCCTGACGATCTACTGTCACAAAACTGTGACACGTAAATTCCTACACATTGTAGGAAGGCACTGATAACCGTCCTACATCAAAATGGCAGGAAATTTCTTCAGTTAAATCAATAAGTTGCGCACACGACAAGCGCTGGCACCAAGTTTGCTATTAGCCACGAGTCCGGCACAGAACCGGTCTTTCAACTTATCGCTATTCACTGGAGGGAAGTATTCATGAAACGCACCACGATTGCCGCAGCAGTGCTGTTAACCCTGAGCATGGCTGCTCAGGCGCAGCAGTCCAACACCGTACGCCGCGTAGACGGCGACAACACGCAAACGAGCCTGTCGCAGGACAACAACTCATCGCAAGACAACAACTCCTCGCAAGACAACAACTCGTCGAACGACAATAACAGCGGACAAAATCGCAGCAGCGGCAACGCTGGCGCCGGCGGCACCGCGGCAGCATCGGCCAACAATGGATCGAACTCCACCTCGAACATGACGAACGCCTTCAATACCTCGTCGGCCACCGCCACCAGCAATCTCAGCGGTACGGTCAGCGGCAATTCGATCGGCAACATCGGTAACGTCGCCAACAACAGCGGCAATGCCAGCGGCGGCGCCGGCTACGGCGCCCGTGGCGCGGCCGGCACCGGCGGCAGCGCCAGCGGCGCGCGCG
>JAQGNM010000604.1 GCA_028291845.1 Massilia sp.
GCTGAACGGGGCCCGCGCCACGCTTGCTACATTCCAATATATTTGTTTGACCGGGCCCAGGATGCCATCGGCCAGAAAGTCGATCAGGTTGAACGGCAGCAGATAGATGAGCGACCAGGTGCCGAACAACAGCAGGAGGCGCTTTGCCATCGTCAAGGACACCCCATCGATGTGCCGCGCGTCGGTGATTTTTTGTGCCCAGAAGTAACCAGACAAGATAAAGAACAAGGGGACGGCAAAGCGCGCCACCTGGTTGATGACGGTCGCAAGATCGAGGGTGCTGCCGACCGGGGAGCCGGCGTTTTCGAAGGGTACGGTGTGAATCGCGATCACGGCCACGATCGCACACACGCGCGCGACATCGACACTTTTGATTCTGCCCACGTTGCTCCTAAGCGGTAGTCCGATGCCGCTTACGCAAGCGCAGCGGCGTTATCGGATTCGGCCAATTGCTTCTGATTTAACAGCGCCAGCAATTTAGCCAGCAGTTTGACCGTTGCGGGCAGCCGCCGCTGGAGCTGCGGTTCGCCGTCGCGCCCGCAAATGAAATGCCAGACACCCAGCAACGCTGCATCGGCCTGCTTCGGCATGTGACGGCGGCGCAGACGGTTGGCGTTGAAAATCGCCTGGTTGACCAGTTTTAACCACAACAGGCGGCGGTGCTCGCTCGGCATGTGGGTGTGCCAGAAGATCAGTTCATTCCGAAACATCAAATAAAAGAAATATGGCGGCTGGTCTTTCAGATCGCGCGAACCGTGGGTCGCCCCGGCATCGAACACGACCTTGCTGTGCCAGCCACGATTGGCCAGGCGTGTACCGATATCGTTATCGTCATAGTAGGCAAACAAGCGGTCATCGAGCAGACCGACTTCGCGCAGGGCCTCGACGCGGAACATGATGGCGGTGCCAACCAGGAAAATCGAAGCAGGATCGGTCTCGTGCAATTTCATCGACGCTTCGGCGCTTGGTATCCATGCGTTGTCGCGCGCACGCCAATCGTGGGTGGCCCCCCAGCCATTGAGGTGGCCGTCGCCGTCATCGCCATAGATCACTGGCGACACCGCGCCGCAACGCGGATCGGCCGAGATGGTCCGGACCAGCTTTTCCAGCGTGTCGTCCTGCACGGTCGCATCATTATTGAGGAGCCACAGATAATCGTAGTTTTTCTCCATCGCCATTTTGAAAGCGATGTTGTGCCCTCCGGTGAAGCCAAGATTTTTTTCCAGTCTCAACAGCTTGACCCACCCCGTGTCGACGCCTGCCTGCAGGCGCAAAAAATCGGCTTCATTGGAGCCATTGTCGATTACCAGTACCTCGACTTCGACAGCGTCGCGTTTCATCGCGCGCAAGGAAGCAAGGCAGTCCAGTGTCACCTGGGCCTTGTTCCAGTTGAGGATACTGATCAAAACAGTCGACGTTGCCATGGCATTCCATCAGGTTAATTACTCAAATCGGCCACCAAGGGGCTCGATGCGCCGGGTCAGCGTTGCGCTGCCATGCTGTCGCGCAATTGCGTGAGACTCATGAACTGACCGCCGAATTCGTCGCGGAACCAGGCGCAATAGTCGTGCACGGTGGCGATGAAGCGGCTCAAATCGTCGGCAGAACGCACGTACGGCGTATGACCGACCGCCATCGACGGGCTGTGATAAGTCAGCGAAAACACCTGGCAGCCGTCCGCGCGCAGCGTGCTGGTCAGCCGGCGCATCTCGGCATCGCTGGCCATCTCGGGACTGAGGCGGATTCTTTCGAGCGCGCGCGAGCGTGCCAGTACGCCGCCGGCGCGCAGCTTGCGCGCGGCCGGTTGCTGCGCCAGTTCGAACAGGTGCGGGCCGAAGCTGCGCAACCACCCCGTGTAGCCGGTGGTCACCGGCAGTTCGAGCAAGGAGCGGCCGCCCGCGCCAAACCAGTAAGGGTGCTCGTCGAAGGCGCGAAAGTCCGGGCCGCCATCGTCGCGGAAAGCGCTGTACGGCACCACGCTGGCATCGATGGTATAGCCGAGCGCGGCGATCGATTCGGCGGTGCTGGGGCCCAGGCCATAGCGGCCGGCCTTGAAAGCGGTCGGCGCGCGGCCGAAATTGTCGGTGATGGCGGCAGTGATGGTGCGCAGTTTTTCGTATTCGAGTTCGGGCGGCAAGTTACCGGCGTACGAATTGAAGCGGTTGACTTCCTCGGTGTGGGGCGGCGACACCCACGGGTGCAAATGGGTGCCGATCTCGCAGCGGCCCTCTTCCATCAAGCGGCGCAGGGTGGCGATCGAGGGCCCCGTGCTGACCACCGGGTAGTCGCACATATAGGTCGGTACGATGCCGAAGCGGTCGAACACCTGCTCGTGCATCAGCGGCTGGGCGCCGATCGACACGGTGCCGGTGCTGGCGCGGTCGAACGGACGGTCCCAGGCGAATTCTTCTTCGGTGTCAATGATAACCAGCAACACAGGGCGGGCATCGGCGGCCAGCTGGGCAGGCGAGTGATCGGATTTGATGAGCATGGTCTATGGCTGTGCTGCGGGAACGGCTCGCGCCAGGGCGTCGAGGCAGGCGTCGATGCGGTCGAAGGTGGCCGCGAAGGTGGCGTCGTCCTTGCCTTCCGGGTCGAGAATCTGCGCACCCGCCCCATTGACCGTCTCGTCCAGCAAAAAAATACGGCCGCGCAGATGCGGATAGCGCGCCGCGATACTGGCCAGGTTGATTTGGTCGAAAGCAATCACCAGGTCTGCCGCGTCCAGCAAGGCGCCGGTGGCGTGGCGCGAGCGGTGCGCCGTCATGTCGACGCCGCGCGCGGCGGCCGCCCTGATGGCCGCCGCCGGCGAACCGCGGCGGTTGCGCGGCAACATGCCGGCCGAGGCAAAGTGAAAGCGGTTCGCTGGAAACAGATTTTTCGAACGCAGCTCCGCGTAACTGCTGCGGTTGATATTGCCCTGACACACGAACAGCACTTCCAGCGGCCGGCCGCCAGGAGCAGGCGCGGCCATGGCGTCTGGCAAACCGGCTTGCGCGCCGCAGCTGCCGCGGCCCTTGCGGAAAAAAGTCTGCCGCAATTCATGCCAACCCGGTCGCATGTCGTCGAGCACCAGGGTGTCGCAGTGTTCGTGACCGATCAGCACCCGGCGGAAGCTCCAGGCCCAGCCGGCACAGTGGAGGGCGAGCTTGAGCGGCTGGCGCACCAGGCGGGCCGCGCCGGAACGCGCCTGCCACATGTCCTGCACCAGGTTGCGGCAGTAGCGCTCGGCGGGATAGTCCTGCGCCCCGGTGCGCTCGCCGCGCGCCATCAGGCGATACAGACGGTAGGGAAAATCGACGCCGATCGACACCGGCAGCGGCAGCGAGCCCCACGGCCGCGCGTTGACCTCGATCAGGATCCAGCTGCCGTCGGCCGGGTTGACCTTGAATTCGAACATCGCCACCCCGGTGTAAGCGCTGGCGCGCGCCATCCGCTCCACCGCGGCCAGCCGTGCCGGATCGAGCGGAGCGCTCTTGCGGTAGTAGCTGCTGCCATTGAGTTCGTGGGCGCGGTGGTGCTCGAAGGCCTGCAACACGGTGCCCTGGTCGCACAGCACGGACACCCCCAGGCCGAAACCGGGGAACATCTGCTCGAGTAAAATCGGCGACTTGCCGTCGTGCCCGGCCAGCCATGCGGCCAGCGCCGCGCGGTCGTCGATGATGCGGGTACTGGTGCGCACGTACAGTTCCGGCAGCGCGTACGACATCGGTTCCTTGACCACCACCGGCAGGCCGATGTCGGCAACGATGGACTCGACCGTGTCGCCCGGCGCCAGCAAGCGGCCCGCCGCCACCGGCACGTCGACCGATTCGGCCAGGGTGCGGGTGGCAACCTTGTCGAAGAAAATGTCCAGGCAGCGGGGCGATGGAACCGCCAGCGCGCACAGGGCGCCGAGTTCCTCGCGATGCAGGCACAAGGGCAACAGGCCGCGCTCGTCGCACGGGATGACCAGCGCAAAACCCTGCTCGCGCAGCAGCGATTGCATGGCGTCCAGCCATTCGGCGCCGCCATCGAGGTAATACGGCAGGAAGTGCATTTGCTTGATGTAGCGCGAGGACAGCGCCGGCGCGCCCATGTCGAACGGCGCCACGTGCACTTCGACGCCCTGGCGGCCCAGCGAACGGACGGTCGACAGGAAACTGCGGGTATCGTCGCCGATCACCAGCACCTTGTCGGCAGCGCCGGCGCCTTGATGATTGATCTGCTTCATGCCGCGCGGCCCCGTATCAGCTGGCGGCATGCCAGCGACGCGGTATATACCGCCCACTTGAAGGAGGCGCGGGCCGCCAGCGCACGGCGCGCATACTGCAGGCCGAGGGCATGCTTGCCCTGGCCGGACAGCAGTTGCGACAGGCGGCGCAGGATGTCGCCCTCGTAGGACTGGCACAGCGCGCGGATCGCAGGGCTCGATACATTCAGTGCGATGTGCTGCGACACCAGCGCCGAAATGAGCCAGCGTTCGTCCTGGCTGAAACGGCGCGACAGGTTGTCGCGCCGCGCCGGATCGGGAACATTATGCTGCGCCACCAGTTGCGGATTAAAAAACACGCTGCGCGCGCGGTCGGCGGCGCGCCAGAAAAAATCGCGGTCTTCTTCGTAGCTGGTGCGGGTCCAGAAGCCGTCGACCGCCAGCGCCAGCGTGCGGCGCACGGCCAGAATATTCAGTTGCGCAAAGCCGCCGCCCCGCACCAGGTCCGTCAGCGCGATCTGAAAACCGTGGGCATGGCTGCGTGCGCGCTCGCGCACCATCGCCACCAATGCCGGCAACCAGTCACGATTCTCGAGTACGCCGCTGCTGGAGACGGCGCTCTGGTTGGCGATGTACAGGTCGACCTGCAAGGGAGCGTCGAACACTTCGGCCATGGCGGCCAGGTGGGCGTCGCTGGTCCAGAAATCGTCGTCGTCGCAAAAGGTCAGGATGTCGCCGCGGGCGGCGGCAATGCCGGCGTTGCGCGAGACCGAAGGACCGTTACCGGGCGCGTCGGCGGCGCCCAAGGGCAGCAGCACGAAGCGGGCGTCGAGCGCGCGCCACAATTCGTCGTAAGCAGCGCGGGTGTCGGCGCTGGAGCCGTCGTCGACCACGATCACTTCGAAGGCCGTGAACGATTGCGTGCGAATGCGCGCCAGCGTCCGCGCGAGCAGAACGGGTCTGTTGCGCGTCGGTACGATCACGGAGATACGGCAATGAGGAAGTTGGTCATTGGATATCCCGCATTCATCCGGCGCGCGTGGGACAGTGTCGAGCAATGACAATTTCGGTGCCTCAGTGACGGTTGGGCCGGCGCCTGGGGCCGACATGAATATTGCCATCCTAACACACTGTAACATGCGCGCGGTGCGAGAAACAGGCGCGCAATGGCTTCTACAACGCCGCCGCCACAGGCGCATGCAAGGCATGGCCGAGCGCGCTTAAAACTTGCACCGGTTTATAATAAGTTGTTGATGCGCAACAGTAAACCTCGCTGCGCGGGACATTTTGCGGGGCATGCCGTCGCAGGCGCCACTGGCGCCCGTCGATTGCGAAAGAAATTACTCACGAAACGACGGGTTGCATCACGACACTGTTAGAGTGATGATGCGCCGGGCGCCGCGCGCCGCGCCCGCCGCGACCCATCGCCGGCGCATACCGGCAAGCGCATGCCGTGACAGCACCGGCTGATCGGCATGGCGGTTCGATCCGCGCGTCTTGTCCGCGAGGACAGGACGGCATCGGCATGTAATTTTCTTCCGTTATTTTCAGTATCAGGTTTTATGGCAAATTTGCGTCGCTCACTGGTTATTAACTTTTTTTCCTCGTCGGGCACGGCATTCCTGCAATTCGGGGTCAGTGTCATTTTGGCGCGCATTCTCAGCCCGGGGGAAATCGGCGTCTTTTCGATGACCATTGTGTTTGTCAATATCGCTCACGTATTTCGCGATTTCGGCGTGTCCGGCTATCTGCAACGTGAACCCGATCTGACTGCCGACAAAATACGCTCGGCGTCCGGGGTCGCATTTGTCATTTCGTGGACGATTGCACTGATTCTATTCCTCGCAAGTCCATCGCTGGGACGCTGGTTCAGCGAGCCCGAAATCGTTCCCGTCATGCGGGTATTGTCGTTGAGCTTTGTGCTGATACCGTTCGGCGCGGTGACCAGCGCACTGCTGGCGCGTGAAATGGCTGCTGAAAAACAGGCCACCGTGAGTGTCATCACCACCGTGTCGTATTGCATGGCCTGCCTGATATTCGCCTGGCTGGGCTATGGCACCATGTCGCTGGCCTACGCCAACGTCGTCAATAATATCGTCGCCGCGCTGGCGTTTATTCCTTTTCGACCGAAAAACCTGCCGGTCCTGCCTTCGTTTCGCCACTGGCGCAGTGTTGCCCATTTCGGTGTCGGCTCCCTGCTGTCGAGTTTTCTGACGCAGGTAAACAATTCGATACCGGATATTCTGCTGGGCAAACTGGGCAATGCCCGTCAGGTCGGTTTGCTCAGCCGCGCCAATTCGACCGTGACGATTTTCACGTATGTGGCCGGTTCCACCGTCAGTTATGGCGCCTTGTCCTATCTGTCGACCGCCTATCACCGGGGCGAGTCGCTGGTGCCGATCCTCAAGCGCGCCACCGTACTGCTCACCGGCGTCGGCTGGACCGCGCTGGCGCTCACCAGCGTGCTGGGACAGGACATCGTGCTGGCCCTGTACGGTCCCACCTGGCTCGAATGCGTGCCGGCAATTCTGCCGCTGTCGCTGGCGGCCGCCGTCGGCATGATGTTTCACTATATTCCAATGGCGGTATCGGCGATCGGCCGGCCGTATTTGAGCGCGGTACCGACCAGCGTCATGCTGGTTGCCCGTATCGGCATCGCCAGTGTGCTGTTTAACGGCAGTATCGCCGGATTCGCATGGGTATTATGCTTTGCCACCATCATCACCGTGCCGGTGATCGCCCTGCAGCAAAAACGCCATTTCGATTTTCATATGGGGATTTTATTGCGCGCGCTGATGCCGAGCTTGATAGTGGCGATGGCCACCGCGGCGGTGGCGGCATTGCTGGCGCTATTGCTGCCGGCCTCGATCAAGCCTTTATTGCGCCTGTTGATCATGGCGCCGTTTCTGGCCGCCGCCTGGTATTTGATGTTACGTGCGACCCGTCACGATCTGGTCGATGAAATTCACCGGCTGGCCGTGCCATTAAAGTCACGTCTGGCGTGGTTGCTCCCAAATGTATAATACGGCGACGTCGTCGCGCTATAGCGACGGCGCGCCACCGGAACCAAGACCAACATGCCATACCGCGACGAAGTCAAGATGATCCTGATTGATGTATTAAGCCTGGGTGAGGGCGGCCAGCGTCTCGATGCCGATTCGCCCTTGCTGGGCAGCTTGCCGGAACTCGATTCGATGGCGGTGGTCAGCCTGATCGGCGCGCTGGAAGAGCATTTTGATATCGCGGTCGATGATGACGATATTCGCGCCAGCACTTTCGAAACACTGGGCAGCCTTGCCGATTTCATTGCCAGAAAACGCGACGCATGACAGCCACCTCGGCCGGGTCTACCGCCGAACCGTTTTTTCTCAAAAACGGTAGCGGACAGCGCTTTTGCCTGTTTCACAGGCCGCTCGGCGCATGCCGCGGCGCGGTGCTGTATGTACACCCGTTCGCAGAAGAACTGAACCGCTCGCGCCGCATGGCGGCCTTGCAAGCCCGCCAGCTGGCAGCGCTCGGCTACGGCGTGCTGCAAATCGATTTATATGGCTGCGGCGACAGCAGCGGCGATTTCGGCGACGCCCGCTGGCAGCTGTGGAAGGACGACCTCGATGCCGGCGCCGCCTGGCTGCATGCGCAGCTGGGGCAGCCGCTGACCCTGTGGGGCTTGCGCCTGGGCGCCACCCTGGCGCTCGACTACGCGCGCACTGCCGGCACACCGGTGCAGCGCATGATCCTGTGGCAGCCGGTACTGAGCCCGGCCACTTACCTCACCCAGTTCCTGCGCCTGCGCATGGCCAGCGCCCTGTTGACCGATACCGCGTCCGAACAGTCGGGCACCAGCGCCCTGCGCGCCAGTTTGCGGCGTGGCGAAACGCTGGAAATCGGCGGCTATCAGCTGGCGCCGGAAATGGCCGCCGCCCTCGATGCGCTCGAGGTGTTCGACGGCGCGCCGCCGGCCTGTCCCGTGCACTGGCTTGAAACCATCAACGCCTCCGGCCAGGGCGTGCCGGCCGCCGCCGCCCGCGTGCAGGCCGAATGGCAGCGCCAGGGCGCGCAATTGACGATTCACGCCGTACCGTGCCCGCCATTCTGGGCGACGCCGGAAATCACCGTTTGCCCGGCCTGGCTCGACGCCACCTCCGCCGCCATGCAGGCCAGCCGATGACGATCGACGAACAGGCGCTGACCTTCTCCTGCGGCGACGACTGCCTGTACGGCATTTTGAGCCCGGTGGCAGGTCCGTGCGCGCGCGGCGTGCTGATCGTGGTGGGCGGTCCGCAATACCGGGTCGGCAGCAACCGGCAATTCACCTTGCTGGCGCGCTCGCTGGCCCGGCAGGGCATCGCCGCCATGCGCTTCGATTACCGCGGCATGGGCGACAGCCAGGGCGAACCGCGCACCTTCGACAGCGTCGACGACGACCTGCGCGCGGCCATCGATGCCTTCATGCTGGCCGTGCCCGGCATGCGCGAAGTGGTGTTGTGGGGCCTGTGCGACGCCGCCTCCGCCGCCACCATGTACGCGGCCAGCGACCCGCGCGTGAGCGGCCTGGTGCTGCTCAATCCCTGGGTGCGCACCGCCGACGGGCTGGCCAAGACCACCTTGCGGCACTATTACCGCGACCGCCTGTTCGACCATGTGTTCTGGCGCCAGCTGCTGCGCGGCCAGCTCGACTACCGGCGCTCGCTGAAGTCCATCGTCAAGCTGACCCGCGACGCCTTTGCCGTGCCCTCGGCGGAACAGGCATCGAAGGGCAACCTGCCGGACCGGATGCACACCGGCATGCGCGAATTCCAGGGCCGCGTGTTGATCATCATTAGCGGCGCCGATCTGACCGGGCGCGAGTTTTGCGACCTGACCGCGGCGACCGACAAATGGAAACGCCTGCTCGACTCGCCCAAGGTGCTGCAGCGCCGCCTCGACAAGGCCGACCATACTTTCTCCCGCCGCGCCTGGCGTGACGAGGTGGCGCAGTGGACCTCCAGCTGGCTGCGCTCATGGTAAGCCGGCGTTTTTCATCAACCCTCCATTGAGCGGCGCGCCATGCACGAACCTGATCGATCACTGAGCAGCGGTGTTGCAATCGTCACCTTCAACGGGCTGAAATATCTTCCACCTCAGCTGGACAGCATCATTAACCAGAGCCGCCCGCTGGTACATATCGTCATTTCCGACGACCGCTCGACCGACGGCACGTGGGAGTATCTTCAGCAGTGGGCGGCAAGCGCTGCCGTCAGAGTCACCTTGCTGCGCAATGAAGTTCAACTTGGTTTGAGCGCGAACGTCGAACAGGCGATCAAGGCGGTGGAGGCGGACATCATTTTCACCTCCGACCAGGATGATGTCTGGTTTGCCGACAAGGTGGCAACGATTGCCGCCGAGTTCGAAAACGACCCCGAGGTTCAGCTGGTCCATTCCGACGCAATCCTGGTGGACAAACATGGCGCCGACCTGGGGACGCGGCTGTTTGGCGAACTGGAATTATCCAGTGCCGAACTGGCGGCGGTACGTTCCGGTAATGCATTTCAAGTCTACTGCCGCCGCAATGTGGTAACCGGCGCCACCGCTGCTTTTCGTAGCTCGCTGCTGAAACTCGCCTTGCCCTTGCCGCCGGTGTTTTACCACGATGCCTGGCTGGCGTTTCTCGCTTCGGCAACCGGCAAGGTGCGCCTGCTCGATGCGCCGACGATCGCGTACCGGCAGCACGGGTCGAACCTGGTCGGGGTAAAAAAGCTGAAATTTTCCAGAAAGGTACGCCAGTTGTGGTGGGACCTGAACAAGGAGCGGGGGCTGACAACCATACTGGAACGGATGGAAGCACGCCACGCCAGTCTGCATGCACGCCTGGCGCTGTATCCGGAAGTGCGTGGTGCGTGCAAGGAGTATCTTGCCGATGCCCTGCAGTTCGCCAGAGAACGACAAGGCTTGCCACGCAATCCCCTGGGCAGAACCGCACGGGTGCTGGCACACGCAGTTTCCGGCCGCTATGGCAAATTCTCGTACGAACCGAAAACCGATATTTTCCGCGACATTATCGGAAAATAGAACAAATCAGGACAAATCAGGATTTTCCTGTCCATCCTTGCTTGCTTTGCGCGCCGATCGCCGTCAGCGCGCGCTCCAGCGCCACGCGCAATGCGCGGCTGCGCCGCTCGGTGAGCGAGCCGGCGGCATAGATCGCTGCAAGCAGCAGCGCGGCGTAGGCGGCAACGTTGTGGATGCCCAGGCCGTTCCAGATAAGCACGGTGAACGGCATGTGCAGCAAATACAAGGTCAGGGTGAACGACGCCAGGTAGCGAATCGGCTTTTGCGCGCGCACCAGGCCGGCGAAGTGCTGCCGCATCGATGCGGCAGCAATAAAATGCGTGGCGACGATCGATCCCAGCACGTAATCGCCCAAAAACAAGTCCGAGCCATGCAGCGTTGCCATGAAATCAGGCGCAGCGAGCATCAGTTGGCTGCGGATTTTGACGGCCAAATCAAACCAGTAAAAACCGAAACCCAACACCGCGGTCAGAATAAACAGTCGCACGGCGGTGGCGGGATCGAGTTGCAGGCGTGCTCGATACGCCGCCACACCCATCAGCCATACCGGCAGCAGCAAGACGATTTTCAGGCCGGCGCACACGGCACAGGCGCTTGCTGCCGCCAGGCGCCAGCGGGGCGGGCAGAACACCCAGGCGCCGAATATGGCGTAATACCATACCTCGTACGACAGCGACCAGTAGGGCGGATTAAACGGCGGCAGCACCCGGCCGAACCAGGATTCGCCGAGAAACACCAGGTTGATCCCGATGGCGTGCCATAACTCGTTCGGCGGAAAGGGAATTTGCCCGGCCAGCGGTATGGAATAACTTCCCGCATACGGCGCAATGCACGCCGCCAGCAGCAGGGCGGGAATCGACACCGACATGATACGCACGCCGCGGTGCAGGGCGTAGCTGGCGGCCGTCTGGCCCGGGCGGTCGGCGGCAAAGGCGATCACGTAGCCTGAAATGACGAAAAACACGATGACTGCCGCGTGGCCCGGCCATGGCAGCGGCATTTGCGGCAACACCAGGCGCCAGACGTGACTCATCACCACCGCGACAGCGGCGAGAAAACGCAGCAGGTCCAGGTAGACGGACATGCCCATGTCAAAGGGTTTTATCATTGCTGCCGAGCTGGTTGTGACCACACTATATCAGCCAAATTGCCGGAACAAAATGCGTCGTCGCGCATATAATGTAATGCACCACGGCAAAGATATTGCGCCGTTATTTTCAAAGTGCCGCTTTCGATCACCTTCGGCGTGATGGCCTGGCTGGTGCTTAGAGCACATAGGAGTGAGCAGGATGTCGTTAGTGAACCGGATATGGCAGCGCCTCAAGAGAGATTATTTCCGTCAGGACTACCATCGGGCCGCGCAAGCCATCCTCGCCACTGCCCCCCTCAAAGCAGGGGTGTTGCCATTCACAGTGTTGTCGATGGTCCATCAGCGCGATGTTAATTCCTATCTTGTGGCGATCAAGTCGTTCGCCCATTTTCTCAATCCGCGCGCCGTGGTCGTGGTCTGCGATCCATCCATCGACGCCGCTGATCGCGCACTGCTATTGCAGCACGTGCCGCACCTGACACTGCGCAACGCCGACGAATTTACCGATCCGGATATTCCCCGCGGCGGCACCTGGGAACGCCTTTACGCGATTTCCGAATACGCGCAGCACAGTTATGTGGTCCAGCTCGATGCCGATACCATCACCTTGCAGCCGATTCCGGAAGTGCGCGCGGCGATCGATGCGGGCGCCGGCTTCGTTCTCGGCGAAATGCACAACACGCCGATCCGGCGCCTGCCGGCCGTGCGCGAGAATGCCTTGCCATGGATGCGCCCCGGCGCGCATATCCAGGGTATTGCCGAAACCGAGATGGTCAATGTCGGCTTGCCGGCAGATGCCGTATATATCCGTGGCTGCTCCGGCTTCACCGGCTTTCCGCCGTCGCAGACGATGCGCAGCGCTTTAACCGATTTCTCCCGGCGCATGACCGCTAAATTGGGCGAAGACTGGAAACGCTGGGGCACCGAACAGGTCACCTCGAATTACCTGGTGGCGAATGCCGTCGGTACGCAACCCCTGCCGTTTCCCAAATACGGCACCCCCGATTGCGCCACCGCCGACACCGCATTTTCGCATTTCATCGGTTCCATGCGTTTCGTGAACCGCAAGTATGCCCAGGCATCGCGTCGGGCCATCGAACTCATTGGTGGCGCCGGGTAATCACGCCAGCATTCTCATTCGACGCGACACCATTCCATGGCCAATTTGCGTCGTTCGCTGGTAATTAACTTCCTGTCCTCGTCGGGGGCGACGGTATTACAATTCGTGGTCAGCATTTTGCTGGCACGCATTCTCAGCCCCAGCGAAATCGGCGTGTATTCGATGACCGTCGTGTTCGTCAATCTCGCGCACGTGTTCAGGGATTTCGGCGTTACCTTTTATTTGCAGCGTGAGCCGGACCTGACGCCGGCCAAAATCCGTTCCGCCACCGGCGTCCTGTTCACCACATCATGGATTATCGCCCTGGCGCTGTTCATGGCGAGCGAATCGCTCGGCCGCTGGTTCAGGGAGCCCGGCATCGTTCCCGTGATGCGTGTGCTGGCCATCGGCTTCGTCTTCATTCCCTTCGGCTCGATCACCAGCGCCCTGCTGGCACGCAACTTCGAAGCGGGCAAGCAGGCTTACGTGAATGCCGTAGGCACTATCCTGTTTTGCGTCAGCTGCCTCACCCTGGCCAAGCTGGGTTTCGGCAGCATGTCGCTGGCCTGGGCCAACCTGATCAATATCATCGCCTGCGGCATTGCCTATATTCCGCTGCGTCCGAAAAATTTGCCATGGATGCCATCGTTCACGCACTGGCGCAGCGTGGCCCATTTCGGCATCGGCTCGCTGCTGACCAATTGCATCGAGGCGATGAATATATCGGTTCCGGACGTGCTGCTGGGGAAATTGGCCGGCGCGCGCGAAGTCGGCCTGTTCAGCCGCGCCAATTCCACGGTCACCATTTTTACCTACGTCGCCGGCTCCACCGTCAGCTACGGCGCCGTGTCCTACCTGGCGCAGGCGCATCACCGCGGCGATCCACTCTCTCCCGTGCTGGCGCGCGCCACCACCTTGCTGACCGGGGTCGGCTGGACCGCGCTGGCGCTGACCGCGGTGCTGGGCAAGGACATCGTGCAGGCCCTGTACGGGCCAACCTGGGTCGACGGCGTTCCCGCCATCCTGCCCTTGTCGATCGCGGCGGCGGTGACGATGCTGTTTCACTACGTGCCGATGGCCGTCACCGCCATCGGCCGCCCTTACCTGAGCGCGATACCGATGGCTGTCACCCTGGTCTCCTGCGTCACGTTCGGCATCCTGCTGTTCGACGGCAGCGTTCGGAATTTTGCCTGGGCGCTGTGCCTGGCCAGCCTCGCCACCGCGCCGATCGTCGCCCTGCAACAGCGGCGCTATCTTCACTTCGGCGCGGGCGAACTGCTGCGCGCCGTGCTGCCCAGCGCCATCGTCGCCAGCGTCACCGCCAGCGCCGCCCTCCTCGCCGACGCGCTGCTGCCTGCCGGCATGCCGGCCTTGGCGCGCCTGCTGGTGATGGCGCTGCCGCTGGCGCTGGTCTGGTACGCCATGCTGCGCCTCACCCATCACCCGCTGGTGGACGAAATCGGCCGGCTGGCCACGCCCGTGCGCAATCGGCTCAGCGCGCTGATGGCAAAGGCCCGCTAGCGCCCGGTATTGGGGGCGCGAAGACAGGCGGCAAAATCCTCGAATGCGCCATAAGCGGGCGGCGCCGCACGGGTGGCGGCGCACAGGTCGGCCGGCGCGGCAGTTGCGGCGCCGGCGCGGCGCGGGGCCGCAGCCGGCCCGCCCTGCCACGAAAAGTCGAATTCGGCGGGAGCGCGAAACAGCGAGCGCAGCGGGTGGTAACCGAGGTAGGCATACGCCGGCGGCGTGCTGCGATTGTCGTTCTCGCGCACCAGGCCGCCATCGCGGCCGCGGATCGGCCCGTCGATGAGATTACCTTCGAGGGTCGCGCTCGATGCCGGGAAACGCACGTCGATGCCGCCGGTATCGACCAGGGTGTTGTGCGTCAGCTTGCTGTCGGCGGCACTGTTGAGATAGATGCCGACGTCTGAACAGGAGGCGATCAGATTGGCGCGGATGACGCCCTGGTCCTGCTCGGTGACGCAGCGGCGGTCGCGACAGAAATCCTTGCCGGTGCCGCCCCCGCCCAGCGACAAGCCGATACTCTGGCCGGGATTGCCGCGCAAGCGGTGCTCGCACAGCACCGTGTTTTGTTCGAAGACGTTGCCGCTGCCGCCGCCCTTGAAGAACGCGCCGTAGCTGACCCGGTTACCGTCGGTCTTGATGAAGTCGGTGATGACGTTGCGCCGCACCGTCCAGCCGCTGGCGGCGACCAGGTCGATCGGCGTGACCGGATTCACGGTGCGGCGCACATGGCTGTTGGACAGCACGGTTCCCTCGATCAGGCCGCTATCGGGAAAAACCTGGTTCTCCCCATTGATCTTGAAGTGGGCGTTAAAGTCGAAAATCGTGTTATTGAGCGAAACAAAATGGTGCGCCGCGCCGACCACGTGGAACGCGTGCTCGCAGTAGGAATCCTCGCTGCACGTGCCGCGCAGCGACAGGTTTTCAAAGCGCCAGTACGGCGCGCTGACCTTGAAACCCTCCGTGGTATCGAATTCGATCAGGACACTGCCGGCGTCGATGGCGCGCACCGTCACCGGCATGCCGGCCCGGCCCGGACGGGCGACATTGATCTTGTCGGTAAACCGGTAGGTGCCCGGCAACAGGGTAATGGTGTCGCCCGGTTCGGCGCGCGCGATGGCGGCCACGACCTCGGCGCTGCTGCCCGCCAGCACGGTCGCGCCGGCCGGGGAATCGGCGCTGTGTTTTGGCAAGGTCATCGGCAAGGCCACCGGCAGGGCCGGCAGCGGCGCCAACTCCGGCGTAGCGCGGTCCTGTGCGCGCAGCCAATGGCCGGCCCAGCGTCCGACCGCCTCGATCAGCGGATTGTGGCCCTCGCTGCGCCGCTCGACATAGGGACCGAGCGAACGGGGCATGATGCCGGCCCGGTCGAGCGCCCACAGCGCGGCGCCGGCGCCCACGCAGGCCAGTACCATCGCCGTGCCCACCAACACGAGCAGGGTCCGCTTCACGCGCATGAAAATCTCCGTCAGGAAAATTGGTAACGTACCAGGCCGAGCCACTCATAAATGGCATAGTACGAGCGGCGCAGGTTTTCGGCAGTCGGCATCAGCTCGCCAGGATTGAAGCCGCGCGCCGTTACATAGAAGGTCGGACCCGGGACCACCTGCAGCCCTGCCCGTTCGAAGGCAATGCGGGCGCGCCGCATGTGCATCGCGTTGGTCACCAGCACCACCCGGCTGACGCCGTCGCGCCGGAGCATGGCCGCCGACATGCTGGCGTTTTCAGCGGTCGTGGCGGAGTGCATCTCGATCCAGCGCACTTGCACGCCGAAAGCGCTGTTGAACAGCCGTGCCATGCCCGCCGCCAGCGGCTCGTCGTCGGGGTCCTTGCTGATCAAGCCGCCGGTGACCAGCAACGGTAAGCCGCTCAGGCGCGCCAGGTGGGCGCCGTAAGCCATCCGTTCGAGCGCGACAAAATCGGGCACGTTATGACCGCCATATTCAGGACTGTGCTTGATACGACCGGCGCTGAGCACCACGATGGCCTGCGCGCTGGCGCCGGCCTGGCTGGCATCGAGGGTCGGTTCGAGCAATTCGAGGGGGCGAGCCAGCAGCCAGGAACCGACTCCCGTGCTCAGTACGTAAAGCAGCGCCATGGCGCTCCCGCACAGCCATTTGCCGAGCAGTGGACGGCGACGCCAGACCAGCACGCCGATGGCGAACAGCAGCATCAGGCTGCCGGGCGGCAGCAGCAAATCCTTGCACAAGGTCGCCAGTAAGCCGCTCAGGTTCAGTTTGCCACCTTGATGGAGTGGCGGTTGAGCAAGTCATACATGGTAGGCCGGCTGACGCCCAGCATCTCCGACGCCCGGACGATGTTGCCGTCGGCCCGTGCCAGCGCCTTGACGATGGCTTTGTATTCGGCCTCGTCGCGTACCTGCCGCAAATTCAGGGGCGCCTCCTCCGCGCCACCATCGGGAAGGCCCAGATCCGCGGCCACGATGGTATTGCCATCGGCCATGATAACCGCCCGCTTGATGTAGTTTTCCATCTCCCGCACATTACCCGGCCAGGCGTAGGCCTCGATGGCCGCCATGGCATCCGGCCCGAAGTGCAGCGAGGAACGCGACTCCTGCGCACAGAATTTATTCTTGAAATGATGGGCCAGCAAGGCAGCGTCGCCCTCGCGCTCGCGCATGGGAGGAATGTTGACGACGATTTCGCACAGGCGATAGTACAAGTCCTCGCGGAAGCGCCCCTGGCTGCACAACTCTTTTAATTTTTGGTGTGTCGCGCAAACGATGCGCACATCGACGGCGATCTCTTCGTGCCCGCCGATACGCTCGATGACGCGCTCTTGCAGGAAGCGCAGCAGCTTGGCCTGCAGCGGCATCGGCAAGTCGCCCACCTCGTCGAGGAAAAACGTGCCTCCGTGCGCCAGCTCCACTTTACCCTTGGTCTGCTTGGCGGCGCCCGTGAAGGCGCCCTTCTCGTAACCGAACAGTTCGCTCTCGAGCAGGTTTTCCGGGATCGCCGCACAGTTGATCGCCATGAACCGTTCTTTCGAGCGGGGCGACAAGGCGTGCACGGCGCGCGCCAGCACCTCCTTGCCGGTGCCGGACTCGCCCAGCAGCATCACCGAGGCCGAGGTCGGGGCCACCTTTTCGATGGTGCGGCACACCTTCAACATGCCGGGATCGCGCGAAATCACTCCGGCCAGCGGAGAGTCGGCCTGTGACTGCTGCATGCGGCGGTTTTCCTGCTGCAGATTGTGCAGGAAGAAAGCGCGCTGGATCACCAGGTTGAGTACTTCCGGGTCGACCGGCTTCTGGTGAAAATCGTACGCGCCCATGCCGATCGCCTTGACGGCGTTGCTGTGATCCTGGTTGCCGGTGAGGACGATCACGCGGGTGTCCGGCGCCAGCGCCAGGATCTGTTGCAAGGTCGCCAGGCCCTCGGTCGAGCCGTCCGGATCGGGCGGCAAACCGAGGTCCATGGTGCACACCTGGGGTTCGTGGCGGCGGATTTGCGTCAGCGCCGCCTCGCGGTCGCCGGCGACGGCGACATCGTAGGCGTCCAGGCTCCAGCGCAACTGCTTTTGCAGGCCCGGATCATCCTCGATAATAAGCAGCTTTGGTTTGGCTTGGGTCATGATGGATCCTCTGATCAGACTGGTGCGGCGGCAACCGGTGCCTGGTAGGGCCGCAGGGCAATCGTAAATGTGGAGCCGAGTCCGGGACGGCTGCGCACGCGCAGCTCTCCGCCCAGTTCGGTAATATATTCCCGGCTTTCAAACACACCGATGCCCATGCCGGCCGACTTGGTCGAGTCGAAGGGTTTGAACAGGCGCTCGCGGATAAAATCTTCGCTCATGCCTTCGCCCGTGTCGGTGATTTCGATCTCGACGCCGTCGCGGGTGCCCATCTTGCAGGTGCCGACGCGGATCATGACGTTGCCGTCGCGCGGCGTCGCTTCGATGGCGTTCTGGATCAAGTGGCCGACCACCCGCTCGAGGCGCTCGCGGTCGGCCACCACCAGCAGTCCCGGCGTTTCGACCAGCAAATGCGGATGCGGCTCGAAGGCGCTTTTCAGTGCCACCGCCTGGCGCACCACCTGGTCCAGCGCCAGCGGCACCGGCTGCTCGGCGTTTTCGGTACGGCTCAGCTTTTGCAACAGCAGTTTCATTTTCTGCACCGAATGGTTCAAGGTCTCGAGCATGTCGCGCTGAAATTCCGGGTTGTCCTTGTGCTTTTCGGCATTGGCGTTCATCAAAGACAGCTGGGCCACCAGGTTTTTCAGGTCGTGCACCACGAAGGTGGACATGCGGTTGAACGACTCGAACTGGCGCGCCACCATCAGCGCGTTGGAGGCGTCTTCCTGGGCCAGGTGGCTGGCCGCCTGATTGCCGGCGATTTCCAGGACGTCGAAAATCTCCCAGTTCAGTTTCAGGGGGCTGCGCGCATGCTGCAGCACGACGAAGCCCGACAGTTTTTCATGCAGCATCAGCGGCACCACCATCCAGCGGCGTGGGTAGTCCAGCAGCCAGTCCGGCACGGCCAGCCCCTCGTACTTGTCGGGACTGGCGACGTATTCGTCGAGATCGATGACCCACTGGGTGCTCTCGAGGAACTGGCAAAACGGCGAGTTGGCCGGCTCGGCGTGCGCGCCGGCCGGC